>PLTD01000188.1 GCA_003165335.1 Rhodospirillales bacterium
TCACGCAAAAAACGGCTCTTCGGTCGCTATGACCAATTCCGATCGACTCACCTGTATTCAAGAAGCGTGCCAATTGGTTGAATCGAGAGCTGGGATGGATTCAATATGGGCGAAAACCGTAATGGAGGTGCCGTGTTCGACCGATGCTCACATAATGAGCGTCTTTTTGCCTAATAAGCGGGCATTTTGTGAACAAATCTTTATGAGACGCTTATGCGGGCGAGGTTCAGTTTTTATGGGGCTGGAGAGGGCAACCGTCGAAAGTCGATGTCGCTTTCCGCGGCGAGGTAGGTGAACATCGCCCAGACAGCCAAGTTTTGAGCCAATTGGGCCGGATCGATCTTATCGAACGTATCGTCTGCCGTGTGATGGATATCAAAATAGTCCAATCCATCCTGCTGTAAGGAGACAATCGGAACTCCGGCTCGCATTAAACCGTCAACGTCTGCGCCGCCTTGGCGGGATGGTTCGCGGCTAAGCAGTACGTGGAACGGCGGCAAAAGACCTCCGAAAACGCTGCCGAAGGAGCTTGCGGCGGCCCCCGCGGGAAGCTTCGCCTCATATATCGGTCGGGCTCCAAAATCTGTTTCGCCCGCCACGATAATCCGTGCTGCGTCATCTATGTGAGCCTTAGTATAGGCAGGACCGCTGTAATCCATCTCCTCTGCGCCAAATAGTACGATACGGACCGTACGTCTCGGGTGTTGGGGAAGTGACGCAATCAATTTGCCGACTTCTACTACGATCGCATCGCCTGCGCCGTCGTCGATCGCCCCTGTGCCAAGGTCCCAGGAATCGAGATGCGCTCCGATCAGGACGATCTCGTCCGGCTTTTCGCGCCCCTTCACCTCTCCCACGACAGTTAACGACTGTCCGTTCTCCCGTTCCGACGGCGTCAGAGTAAGGTGAATGGTGACAGGGCCCTGCGCTGCCAGGCGCTCAAGTTGGTCTGCATCGGGGTTAGCCAGCGCCGCAGCCGGAATGCGCAGGATTCCGTCGGCGTAATCCAATGCCCCCGTATGCGCCAATCGATGGCTGTCGGTTCCGAGCGATCGATGCAGATAAGCCACTGCTCCGCGGCGCGCCGCTTCGGAGGCCCCTGCGCGCCTGATCCGGTTGGCGGCGCCATAACCTGCACCATCCTGGGTGCGCACCATCCTTTCGGTCACTACGGCGATCTTGCCGACGAGCGATCCTAGCGGAGCCGCCAACAGTGCTGAATAGGTCCGGAAGACTATCACTTCGGCCTCAATGCCCGCGGGCGGCGTGGCGACCGAACCGCCAAGTGCCGTCAAGACCAAGCGCTGGGATGCTGGTTTTTCGATTGTGGCCGTCTCAATTCCCCGCTCCCAAACCGTCATTGGAAAGTTTTCTAGGTGAACGTCTAATCCTGCGGCCTTCAATTTAGCTTCGGCAAACTTAGCGGCGCGCACCTCGGCATCGGTTCCGGCAAGGCGCGGACCGATCTCGCTGGTCATCGTCTCTAGAAATTTATAGCCCCAGTCGTCCATCTGCGCTTCGTGACCCAGTCGCTCTGCGACAGTCGCGGCAGTATCGGCTGCATCGGCTGCATCGGCGAGCGAACATCCAAGCGCCGAAATTGCCCCCGCTACCAATATTGGAACGATAGTCCGCCGAAGCGCCCATGCGATCATCTGCTCCTCCCTGAGAATAAGTTGAGGGTTCACTAAGACCGTCGTTAACGCAACAGAACGTTCGCTAAGACAGGATGCGCACCTGTTGATAAAGCGAACCGACGACACTATGATGAAAATGAGAATAATTCGCAGCAAAACCATTACCCGAGTTTTCACGATGTCGGTCTTGATCCTGATCAATGCGGGCGCCGGCGCGCTGGACGATCCATTATCGTTGCGCATAACAGGAAAAATACTACCGCTCTTGGAATTCACCGTACCCTCGCTTCAGAAATCTCGGATGAGGGTTACGCTTGCCCACTACTGTCAACCGGGCGATGCCGTCGGCTCCGCTGCGGCGAAGGAATAACAAGCGATGTTGGCGACGCTGATCATCGTATTCCGCGAGGTGCTTGAGGCCGGCCTGATTATTGGGATTGTCCTGGCGGCAACCGAAGGGGTGCCTCGTCGAGGACGATGGATCGCTTCCGGCATTGTCGCCGGTATCGCTGGTGCGGCGCTTCTGGCCGGATTTGCCGGCGCGCTCTCGAACGCCTTTTCGGGCGTCGGGCAAGAACTGTTCAACGCCTCGGTCCTCATGCTCGCCGTCTTTATGCTGAGCATCCACATCACCTGGATGGCCAACCATGCGCGCGAGATGGCGCAAGAGATGAAAGCGATGGGTCAATCGGTGGTCCAAGGCGACCGGTCGCTTACCGCCATGGCTTTGGTAGTTGCGCTTGCCGTCCTGCGGGAAGGGTCGGAGGTCGTGCTTTTCCTATTTGGGATTGCCACTTCGACACATGAGGGAGCGGCGCCAATGTTGGCCGGGGGCATTTTCGGCGTGTTGGGTGGCGTAGCCGTTTCCTGGCTGCTCTATCGCGGTTTGGTTGCCATTCCGATGCGGCATCTTTTCAAAGTAACGAATGTTATGATCGCACTCCTAGCCGCCGGTATGGCCGGTCAGGCAGCAGCTATACTGGCCGGCGCTGATTTGCTTCCGACGCTGGGTGATCGACTTTGGGATACGTCAAGCATATTGCGGGACGACAGCATCGTCGGTCGAGCGCTGCATGCGCTGGTCGGCTATTCCGACCGGCCTTCGGGCATTCAGATGCTCGCCTTTCTGATCACCTTGGCGGCTCTGGTTACGCTGTCCCGCTTAGTCGGGCAAAGGCCCTACCAGCGATCGCAGAGCGATCCGATACCGCACGCCAATTAAGATCACACATTAGATATAGGCGTTCCCGCAAAACCGCGGTTCTTCTGTCGGCCCGCATTTCGTGCTAGCAGCAACGCCGATCGACTGATCGGGCGGCACCCGTAGCTCAGCAGGATAGAGCACAGGATTCCTAATCCTGGGGCCGTGGGTTCGAATCCCGCCGGGTGCACCAATTTCCCTTAGAAACAATCCGTTAGACGGTCTGCTCAGGAGTCCGGCCGGGATTTTTGTTTGCAAACTAACTTCGCGCGAAAACAATAACTTAGGCGACGGTGGGCGGGCGCATTTTTTCTGTTAGTCACCCGTTTTACCTAAGTATTTGATTTTGTTGGGGTCCAAAAAGAGCACGTGTCCTGCATTCGAGCACGTCCCGAATCCTAATCCCGGGGTACGCGTTTAAGTTTCCCGCTTTTCCAGAGCATGCCTAGTTTTCGCAGAAGCTGGCCAAAGAGAGCAGGGGGTAGGAATCCATACGCATAGCCTTGGGGCTTTCCCCGAAGCTGACGGACGTCGAAACCCGGCCAAACAAACTCGTTCATCTCATCAAGAATGACCCAGGAGCGTTCTGTGTCTAGGTCAAGATGGCGTTTGACGGGAACTGGAATTTCAATCGCCAGGGCGCCATCTTCCGGCTCACTATGGGTGATTGGTGCTACACGGACGATCGTATCGCCATTCTCAGCGACGGACGTCTTGAGGACGATCACACAGGGTCGATCTTTTCGGCCTTCCTCCTGGCCGCGGCGATGCTCCCTGTGCCACAAATAACCGTAGGAAATGACGAGACCCGACTGCGGATCTGGAAAAGCCATAAGGGTCCGAACTATTCTTGGTCGAGCAGGCGGTTAAGATGATCGTGCTCCGGGGACATGCGGGTGTTTAGCATCTCCTCGATTTCCGCTGCGCTGAGATCCTCGAGGCCGCGCGACCGGCCGGCGCGGGCCCGCAAGCGCTGTAGCTCCTCGAATTCAAGCGTCGAAATAAAATAGCCTGATGGGCGGCCATGACTAAGCACCGCCACTGGCTCGCGTTGCACAACCTTGTGGTAGAGCCCAAAATTCTTGGCGAATTCGGACGCTGGAACTTCACGCATAAGCACCTCCAATTACGGATTTTACTCAAATTACGGAATTTATCAAGCTGACTTGATCCCCCGGCGGCAAACCATCAGCAGCCCGGGTTACTTACGATTGCCGATATTGAAGATATTTTTGAGCCGGAGCACTTTGCATCGATTAGTGCGGCTGGTCATCCCGAAGTCATCCACGCCCGATAAACCATTGTTGGGCCAAGCGGTCGGCGACATTCCTAATCCTGGGGCCGTGGGTTCGAATCCCGCCGGGTGCACCAATCTCCCTTTAGAAACAATTCATTAGATGGTTTGCTTTGCGCTAGCCTATGAATTTTGTCGGCAAACTAATTCCGAACAAAAACAATAGTTTAGGCTGCAGCAGTCGGCCAGTTTTTTTCTGTTAGCCACCCGTTGGTCACCCGTTTCGCCTAAATATTTGTTTTTATTTAAGTCCTACAAAAATTGGAGTCCTGGGTTCGTTGCATACCTATTCTGTCACTCGGTCAAAAGGGCCCCCTAGCTTGAGGGGCTAGTTCGGCAGCGACGCTAGAGCTGCCTAGGCATCGAAAAGATCGGATTTCCCCGATCGCGGAAAACTGCCGTATCTCGCTATCCACGCTTTTCAAGCGGATTATTTTGGGCGATCGACATCGCCAAATTAAATACCACTCTGTCGCATTTTCTTGATTGCGGCCAAGTCTTACTCTGTCGTATTATTGACACATGGACGTCGAGTTCGACACTGCCAAGGACGCGATCAATGTCGCCAAACATGGAGTCTCGCTTGTAGAAGCCATCCTGCTGTTCGAAAGCGACTTCCTGGTGCGGCCCGACGGCCGAAAAATGTATGGCGAGGAACGTTTGATCGCCTATGGCGAGATCGGCGGTCGTGTCCATGTATGTGTTTACACGATGCGCGACGAGATCCATCGGATCATTTCGTTGCGCAAGGCAAACAGGAGGGAAATCGATGCCTATCGTGAAAGGTGATCGCGCTAAGGCCGTCGCCAGCGTGACGAGCCGAGACTGGGCTGCGTTCGACGCGATGACTGATCAGGATATCGCGCGACAAGTCTCTGAGAACTCCGATGCTGCGCCTCTGCTCGGTGAAGGAGAAGATTTGTCGAAATGGAAGCGAATCCGCGGCCGGCCGCGCGGCCGCCGTGTCCAGGCTAGAGAGACAACGGTGGCTCGCGTTCCAGGAAATCATGATGTCGATGTCCACCGGCTTCGGGCCGGTCTGGGGATGACGCAGGCGCAATTCGCTTGTACTTATGGTTTCAGCACCGCTGCAGTGCGATCTATCGAGCAGGGTAGGCGACAACCATCGGGTCCCGCGAGGGCCTTGCTCATGCTGATCGAAAAGGATCCTGAGTTCGTTCGCCAGACGCTCGCGACGGCCGGTTGATCTGGCGCTCTGAGAGATGGGACGCCGAAGGGGGCTCGAACTTAGTTTGGCGGAGGACTTACAGTCACCACCCGGTCACCCGCGCCGGCCAACTCATTGATCAGAAACGAAGCCCGCGACATTCCTAATCCTGGAGCCGTGGGTTCGAATCCCGCTGGGTGCAGCAATTTTCCTTTAGAAACAATTCGCTAGACGGTCTGCACAAGAATCCGGCCGGGGTTTTTGTTTGGAACCAACTTCGAGCAAAAACAATAACTTAGGCGACAGTGGCCGAGCGCATTTCTTCTGTTCGTCACCCATTTTGCCTAAGTATCTGTTTTTGTTGAGGTCCAACAAAAGTCGGAGTCCTGCAATCGATTCCGACAGTACCAGCCGGCCGTGTCATCACTGGAGCCCGGGGGATAAGTCCCGAATCAGTGGGTAGGCGATCGGCCGCAGTTTACATTCGTCGGCGCCGGTTCGCTCCAGTTTTCCAATGGGAACAGGGCGTCCGCGTAGCTTGATCGGAGAGGCGGCCAGAGGGGTCTCAGACTGCACCTTGGCAGCATAGGCAAGCGCCGCGCTCCGCAGTGGAGGCTCGCTTTGGGCATCTGCTTGCTTCCCTGGGTGCCGTAATGAGCGCCATTTTGCTTCCCCAGGCGCTTCCCCGGTATGAGGCATGAGCTGGATGAGTGGCTCATCTCTCAGACGTCCCACCGGCAAGGCGCATCGGCAGCACGAGTCGCAGTGAGTCGGGCAACCGCACGAATCCGTGCGCGGCATAGAAGCCGGCTGCCGATTCGTCGATAGCGTCGACGATCACCATCGAGGAGCCGACGGTACTGGCGCTCTCGAATGCCCGCTGGAGCGCGTCGGCCAAAAGGATTGCGCCCAGGCGTTGTTTCTGCCGGTCTTTTGCGACAGCCAATCGGCCTATCAAGGTAGCGCTCACCAGCGGATAGCGTGGGATGTGCTTGCGGGCGGCCTCGGGCACGTCGCCTTGAGAGATCGTCATCGCGCATAGGGTGTAGTAGCCCAAGATACGAGCCGGCTCACTGAGCTCGCTCAGTATAAACACGGCATTGGCCTTTCGGCGTACGTCCTGGCCGGCCTGGGTTTTGAGATATCGATCCAGACTCTCCACGCCACTGTTAAAGCTGACCCGATCATGCTCCTCGTCGAGCAGCAGGATCCGAAGATCGTCCGATGACTGCTTCGCCATTCACGGCATGACCCGACGTTTATGCTCCGCGAACGCGCGCTGCAGTCGTTCGCTCGGCGCCGGTGGATTGACAAGGGTGTCGAAGAAAACGATGCGATCCCGCTCGGACAAGACAAGCGCCTCATGCTCGGCGATCGTCCGCCGGGCTGCGTCCGTGAGTGCCGTCATGCAGAAATCGGTCAGCTTTCGCCGCTCAAGCTGCGCCGCTCGCTCGATCAATGCTTTGGTCGGCTCGTCGACGCGGAAACCAAGTCGCTCTTCTCTAAGCTGTCGATGGCGTTTTGCTGCCGTGGCCATGGGCTCCTCCAGGACGGAATGTACGTCCATTTGACTAACATATCAAGGCTAACATTTAGCGACTTCGACGCGCCGCCAACAACAATGTTGGGCGCGGCGCCCGCCGAGAGCGGGGGCCCGTGGCGCGATGGCGTGCCCGGCCGATCGGCTTGACCAGGCCATGCCGGTGAAGGACGGCGTGGATGGTGCTCTTGGCCGGAATGCGAAAATCGCCATCCAGACGTCGCACCAGGAGTTCGCGGATCTTGCGCGCACCCCAGTGCGGCTTGTCACGCTTGAAGCCGACGATCAGGTTCTCAATCTGGGGCGGCAGCTGGTTGGCGTAGCGCACCGGCCGTCGCGAACGGGCGCTTAGCGCCTCCAGACCATGCTCTTTGTAGCGATCGAAAATCTTGTAGCCGGTCTTGCGCGAAATCCCGAACTCGCGGCAGACCTCGCTCATCGCCTCGCCATCCAGCACCCGGGCGACAAACCGCAGACGCTCTTCCATAGCCGAACACTCCTTCCAAGGCATCGCCATCTCCCGCCAAGCATGCTGGGCGGGAGATGTTACCTATGTGTCCGGTACAAAATGTCACCTATGTCTCGAGCCGCTCACATGCATCGCTCAAGGCGTGAGACAAGCGCGTTACTAGCCTGCCCTCAGGTTAATCCGCATCGGTCAGGGCGCGTCCTTGCTGACCTGCCATCCACGTGAGCGGGCCACTTTTTCGCAGGTATAGGCGCCCTTACCCTCGCCCTTGCCCCATTCATAGCCAGAAGAACCCGGCCGATAATATTTGCCGCTGTCGATTACCGCCCATACCACCTTGCCGGTCCCGCAGACGCTGCGAGCGTTCGACTCGGACGCAAACAAAGACGTCCCGTGCGCCGACGCCGAAACAGGCAGGGAAGAAATCGCCAATCCGGCGAAAGCCGCCGAAACTGCAAATATCCTGAAGCTCACCGAACGTCTCCTCACTCTGGTCGGTTCATCATAAGAACCGATGCAATTGCGATAAGGGTCCTTAATGACGCATTACCGGCAATATAGTGGGGAGCCGCAGCAGCATTGTGGCACGATTCAAGCCGACCTAAGGCACGCAGGGCGCCCAGCATAATGCTCACTCTATAATCCGGCGGTCAGACCGGCTAATCTCCCCAAAAATCGGGGAGACCAATGGACGCTTTAAGCGACGCAGGCTACCGCAACCTCGCGGCAGATGGACGTGCGGCTCTGCCCGCTTGGCGCTATTGGACCTTGTTCCTGCTGGTGACGATGGCGACTTTCAGCATGGTCGACAAAATGCTGATCACCGTCCTGCTGGACCCGATAAAACATGAATTCGGGCTAAGCGACACGCAACTCGGCCTTCTAACCGGGATATCCTTTTCGTTGTTTTTTGCGGTCGCCGGAATTCCCCTGGGCATCGCCGCCGATCGAACCAGCCGCCGCAATCTGATTGCAGCATGCATCACGATCTGGAGCCTGGCGACTGTGCTTTGCGGCTTTACGACCGGCTTTCTCCAGCTTCTGATGCTGCGCTTTGTCGTAGGAGCCGGAGAGTCCGGCGCAACGCCATCCGCAGTCTCGATGATAAGCGACCTGTTTCCGACACGCGAACGGGCGCGGGCGCTGGCTATATATTATCTCTTCACGCCCATCGGATCGGGCGTCGGACTGACAGTCGGCGCGATCCTGGTGCATGCCTATGGCTGGCGAACGACGGTAATATCTGCCGGACTGCCCGGTCTGGCGATTGTACTTATCCTGTTGGTGACGGTGCGTGAGCCCCGGCGATTGAATACCCACGGCCAGCTGGATCTTACGGATGCGGCGCCGCCGATCGCGGAGACTATGCGCTTCATCCTCGGTCAGCGTTCGCTGCTACACCTTGCAGCCGGGATTACGCTGGTCACCATCGCTGTGAATGCCTTCGGCATGTGGATGTATCCATTTTTTACCCGGGTCGATCATATCTCGCAGGCATCTGCCGGATGGAAAATCAGCCTTGCGACCTATCCCGCCAGCTCGGTTGGAATGATCGTCGTGGGTGTGCTTGCCGATCGGCTCTCCGGTCGAGATGAGCGCTGGCGCGTCTGGTTGCCGGCGATTTTGTCGTTCGCCTGCCTGCCTACCGCATTGGCCGCGGTAACGGCAGCGGATCCGAATGTGGCGCTCGCCTTTACCGGCTTGTGGATGGTCGCCGGCATTTCCTGGTTCGGGGCCAGCTATGGGGTTTCCCAGTCATTGGTGCAACCGCGTATGCGTGCGACCTTGAGTTCGATCCTCCTCTTGTTGACCACGCTGCTCGGCTTCGGCGTTGGGCCCCTTATTACCGGAAGCATCAGCGACGCGGTCGCTCCGATGGTCGGCGTTCGGTCGGTCGCTTACGGCATGGTCGGCGCCAATCTGCTGGCCTTATGGGGAGGCGTGCATTTTCTTCTAGCTTCCCGGAGCCTTCGCCACGACCTGCGGGTTGTTTCCGGCAAACCCATTACCGTTTAACTTCCGAGGTGACCATGCGGATATTTACTGCGGCATGTGCGGCGATTGTGATGGCATGGTGGGGATCAACGGCTCACGCCGCATCACCCGAATTAATCGCCAAAGGCGAATATCTGGCGCGTGCCGGCGACTGCGTCGTTTGCCACACGGGGCCGGGTGAGCGGCCTTTCGCCGGCGGTTTGCGCATGGCGACGCCTCTTGGGAACATCTACACAACGAACATTACCCCGGATAAGGATTCCGGCATCGGCAACGACAGTTTCGAGGATTTCGAGCGCGCCATGCGCCGGGGCATCGCGCAGGACGGTCACCGTCTTTATCCGGCCATGCCCTACCCGTCCTACGCTAAAGTCAGCGACGATGATCTGCGTGCCCTTTACGCGTTTTTCATGGAGAGCGTCCCGCCCGCCAGCCGCAAGAACGCACCCAGCGAAATTCCCCGCCCCCTCAATATCCGCTGGCCCCTGGCGATATGGGACAAGATCTTTACAGACAAGATCGGCTACGACCCGGATCCATCACACGACGAGGCATGGAATCGTGGCGCCTATCTGGTGCAGGGCTTGGGCCATTGCGGAAGCTGTCATACGCCGCGTGGCATTTTCTTTCAGGAAAAGGCGTTGTCGGAAAAACAGCCGATCTACTTGTCGGGCGGCAATTTGGACAACTGGTTCGCCTCGAGCCTGCGCGAAGAGTCTGAAGCCGGTCTCGCCACATGGAGCGAGTCCGATATCTCTCAATTCCTTAAGACCGGGCACAACACGCACGGAACGGCTTTCGGAACCATGATCGACGCGATCAACAATAGCACCCAATATCTGACTGACGCGGATCTTGCCTCCATAGCGGTCTATTTGAAATCTCTGCCCGGCAATCAAGCAAGCCAAGCACCGCCAATCTCAGCAGACGAAGCTGACGGCAAACTCTACGTCCAGCAATGCGCCGCATGCCATGTCGCCGAAGGAAAGGGGCATGCACCCTACATAGCGCCACTGGCGGGCAACCCTCCCGTGATGGATGCGGACCCGGCGTCGCTGATCAACATCACTTTGAATGGTTCGTCGCGCGTCGTTGTGGACGGAATGCCCGATGCCTACCGCATGCCGCAATTTCGGGTGCTGCTGAACGACGACGAGATCGCTGCCATCGTCACCTATATTCGGACGCGCTGGGGTAACAATGCCGGCCCTGTCACTGCCGACCAGGTCGCCAAGATTCGAAAATCCACGGATGCGGCGAGCGATGCCGTCGTTATTCTGAAGATGCGTTGACCGCGCCCAATAGCGCCGAGCCTTGCTTAACCGATCTGACAAAATGGGATGAATGTTGTGTTGAACAATCGCCTCACGCTTGCGCTTCTCGCCGGCTTCCTTTGCGCCACCTTCGTTCCATCACCAGCTTTCGCCTGGAGTGAGGAAGGGCATCGGATTGTCGCGCTGATCGCGGATCACTATCTGGATGCGGCGGCAAAGCAGCAGGTCGATGCCATGCTGAGCGCCGACACGGATCCGCTGACCAAACACGATATTGCTAGCGAGTCGGTTTGGGCCGACACACACCGCGATCTCGACCGCCAGAAGGTATCGGCGCGATTCACGGTGACAGAGTCTTGGCATTCCGTAAAAATGGAGCTCGGCCATCCCGACATTGATACCGCTTGCGCGGGTCATCCGGCCCTTCCGACGGGCATAACGGCCTCGCAGGGTCCCGCAGATTGCGCGCTGGACAAGGTTAACCAGTTCGCGGCCGAACTCGCATCCAAATCGACCTCGGCGGCCGAGAAGCTACTGGCGCTAAAATATCTGCTCAATCTCGTCGGCGATCTGCATCAGCCGCTCTATGTCAGCGACGATCACAACGCGGGTGGGGACGCCGTGCGCGTCTCGGGCGGAGGCGCCGACCCTGGCACTTTGCGCCGCTATTGGGATGCCGATTTCATAGATTTCCTGGGTGACGACCCCAAGGCGATTGCCGACGACCTTGCCGACGGCATTCGACAGAGCAAGACTTTCGACAAAATGTCGGAGGGTACGCCGACCGACTGGACCAAGGAGGCTTTTGCCTTGGCTAAGGATCACGCCTACGGAAAACTACCGGCCAAGAAGGCGGACAACTCTTTTGAACTTCCGCCCGATTATGTAACCGACGCGATCGAGACCGTCCGGTTGCAATTGGCGCGAGCCGGAGTCCGATTGGCAACTGTATTGAACCATGCGCTGGCGGCGAAGACTTAAGCGAACAGTCTGTGACCACGCTGCGCTTGACTCGACGTGTAAGGATAGCTCATCAGCACAACTATGGATCGCAAGGCCGCAGCTAAAAATCGTCCGCTGACGCCGGACGCCGTTCAAGCCGATGCAGGGCTGTCGATTATTCGGCGCAGCCCGATCCAGGGTCGCAGCCAGGACAAGGTTCAGCGAATTCTCGCCGCTACTGCAAAGCTGGCCGACACGATAACGCTCGAATCTATAACAATGATGCAGATCGCCGACGCCGCAGAAGCCTCATTTAGCTCGATATATAGGTTTTTCCCGAGCAAGGACGCGATTCTCGAAGCCGTCGCGATGGAAAACTTAGACCGACTGCAAAAAGAATATGAAGCCTATTTCGCCAAGGCCGATCTCCAGGATGGCGCAAAGATCATCGACGACGCGATCGACATCTACATCGCTTTTGCAGCCCGGGAGCCGGGGTTTCGATCGCTGTGGATACATGGCGCGCCTACGCCGGCAATATCCCGCCGTTCCCGACGCGTGCACGAAGCGGCGCTCGCCCTCGCAAAGGTCTATGCGGTCGAACGTCTGGGGTTTGTCGCAAGCGAAGACCTGGAGATCCGCCTCGCCATGGCCGCGAATGCAACTACACATGTCCTGCGATACGCTTTCCAGCAGACCGAGTTTCCTCGGGACCGCGTCATCGCAGAATTGAAGCGTTGGTTGAAAGCCGCTCTTTTAATGCTCGGTTAGAGCCGACCTTTATTTCCGAACCGACGCCTGGGCACTTTGCGTTTTCTTCTCGCGGTTTCTTTTTGCGCTTTGCTGATTCGATTGACCGCTCTCGGAAAGGGCGATCGCCACCGCCTGTTTGCGATTGGTGACTTTCTGTCCCGCGCTCGAACGCAGATCGCCCTCCTTAAACTCGTGCATCACGGTTTCGACCTTGTTCTTCTGTCCGCGGGTGGTGGGCATCTTAAGCCTCGATCGTATCGGTTGGTTCTCCGATAACGCTAAAACTGGAGGCGACGTTCCAAGGGCCGATCAGGGTTGGGGGTCCAACTCGCGATAAATGCCATCCTGCCAGCGGTAGAGAACGTAGTTGTTTCCCTGCACGTCGCCCTTGGCATCGAATTTCACCGGGCCGCGGGTCGTGTTGAAGGTGATGGCGTGCAGCTGTTCGGCAACCTTGCGCGCATCGGTTGTTCCTGCTTTCGCAGCAGCTTCGGCCCAGGCCTGCACCGCTGCATATGCGAATAGGGGATATCCGTCGGTCAGCCGGCCAGCGGCCTTCATACGATCGACAACATCTTTATTCTTGGGATCATGCGTCGGGTCGGGTGCAAATGTCATCATTGTGCCGTCGCCCGCCGCCCCGGTAATCGCCCAGAAATCGCGTGAGACCACCGCATCGCCAGACACCATGACCGTGGTCAAGCCTTGCTCCTTCATCTGGCGGACGATAGAGCCAGCCTCAACCGGATAGCCTGCGTAATAGAGAACATCCACTCCTGTCTGCTTGAGTTTGGCGACAAGGGAGGAATAGTCCTTCTCCCCCGGCGTGATCGTATCGTCCATCACCTCTTTTACCCCGCCGGCATTGAGTGCTTTGCGGGTTTCGTCGGCCAATCCCTGACTGTAGGTCTGGCGATCGTCCACGATCGCGATCTTCTTGCCGGGAAATAATTTGATAAGGTCGCGGCCTGCCAGCGCACCTTGCTGATCATCCCGCCCGCAGATGCGAAAAACATTCCAATGCCCCGCATCGGTGAGCTTCGGATTGGTCGAACCGGGCGAGATCATCAAGATTCCTTCTTCGGCATAGACGTCCGAAGCGGGAATAGACGAGCCAGAGCAGAAATGACCGATCACGACGGCAGGCGGGCTTGCAGCCAATTGATTTGCGATCGCCACCGCCTGTTTGGGATCGCATACGTCATCGTGAACGGTAAGACGCAGCTTTTGACCCAGGATACCTCCGGCTGCGTTCAGGTCGTCGACGGCCTGTTGCGATCCATCACGCAACTGCTCGCCATGGCTGGCGTCCGATCCTGTCATTGGGGCTACCATCGCGACTTCTATGTCGGCAAGTGCGAGCGGTGAAATTAGGGAGAAAGCGAATAGAGCGAGACCAAAACGCATAGTGATCTTTCTCGATAAAGCGGCGGACGTGCCCATGATAGTGGCTTTGGCTTAAGATGATAGAAAGGATCGAACGGGCGGTTCGGACATCGCGAGCGATCCAATCCTTGCCTATAACGCCGCTTCAAAGCCGTGTACAACGCGTCCTCCGACGATGAGGGGCAAGATGGCGCGCAAATGGGCAATCCAGGATATTCCATCACAAAAGGGCAAGTTGGCGGTCGTAACCGGGGCCAATCGCGGTTTGGGACTGGAAATCGTAAAGGGTTTGGCCAGCGCAGGCGCGCATATCGTCATGGCAGTTCGCGATCGCGCTAAGGCGGCGGCAGCCATCGCGACGGTTGTACGTGAGTTTCCGAGCGCCGAGGTCGAGGCGATGACCCTGGACCAGGCTGACATTGCCTCGATTCGCAGCTTCTCGGAAGAATTCCACAAGCGCTTCAACCATCTCGACTTGTTGATAAACAACGCGTCCGCAATCCTGGTTCATCAGTCCAAAACGCAAGACGGGTTTGAAAAGCATTTCGGTGTCAATCATCTTGGAAGCTTCGCGCTCACCGGACTGCTGCTCGACAAGCTAACCTCGGCAAAGGGCGCTCGCATCGTCAACACCTCCAGTACCGCCCACCGGCTGGTAAAGAGCATCGACCTGGATGATCTGCAGTTCCAGCACACGGCTTATAAGCCTATGGAAGCCTATGGGAGAAGCAAGCTCGCGGCATTGCTGTTCAATGCCGAGCTTGACCGGCGGCTCAGAAAAGCGGGTTTCGATACAAAAGCCGTGGCTGCACACCCGGGCTATTCAAATACAAACCCCGATAAGGGTGGCGTGCTCATGCGGGTTGCAACCTCGATTTTTGCACAGCCGGCAGCCATGGGCGCCTTGCCCCAGCTATACGCAGCAACGGCACCCGGCGTCAGCGGCGGGGACTACATTGGACCAGGCGGCATTGCTGAAATGCGCGGGTATCCCGCAAAAGTCGGCTGCACCCTTCAAGCAAAAGATCAGACGGTTGCAGCCCGCCTTTGGGCCATATCGGAGTCACTGACAGGCGTCAGCTTCCTCGATTAAGTGGGCAGTCCGCCCAAGTAGGCCGCCTGGATGTCGGCGTTTGCTGCCAAATCCTTCGCTTGCCCCTGCAACACAATACGACCGGTCGCCAGAACATAGCCGCGATGGGCGAGCGCAAGCGCATGATGGACGTTTTGTTCGACCAGCAAAATTGCGGTTCCGCGTTCCTGATTGATGCTGAGTATCGCGGCAAATATCTGCTTAACGATCAGGGGCGCCAGACCGAGGGACGGTTCATCCAAAAGAAGAAGGTCTGGTTCGGCCATCAGTGCTCTAGCGATGGCGAGCATCTGCTGTTCTCCACCGGAAAGTGTGCCGCCGCGTTGGTCTAGTCTTTCCCCGAGTCTCGGGAAAAGCGCCAAAACCGAATCGATATTGGCTTTGAAATTGGATGGGGAGGCGAGCCTGGCTCCCATCATAAGGTTCTCAAGCACGCTCATTCGCGCAAAGATCCGCCGGCCCTCCGGTGCATGAGCAACGCCCAGAGCCGCGATCCGATGCGTCGGCAGATGCGTGATATCTTGCCCCTTGTACCGCACCTCGCCGGACAAGGCGGGCGGGCGGCCGCAAATTGTCATCAGCAATGTCGTCTTGCCGGCACCATTCGATCCGACAAGCGCCACGATTTCTCCCGCACCGACGCTTAGATCGACGTCTTCCAGTGCGCGGACAGCACCATAGGCGGCGGAAATCCCCTTGAGCGCCAACATCAGGCAGCCTCACCGTCCGGCTCGCCCAGATAGGCAGCAATTACGGCCTTGTCGCCGCGAATTGATGCCGGTGATCCTTCGGCGATTTTGCGTCCGTAATCGAGCACAACAATATGGTCGGAAATCTCCATAACCAGACTCATGTCGTGCTCGATCAAAAGGACCGCTAAACCCAACTCCTGGGAAACCGCGCGCACTAGGGAGGCCAGTTCTATAGTTTCACGCGAATTGAGGCCGGCGGCAGGTTCGTCCAGGCATAGAAGACGCGGGCCGCTGCAAATGGCGCGTGCAATCTCAAGTCGGCGCTGCTGACCATAGGACAGGAATTGGGCAGGTTCATTGGCGCGGCTGAGCAGCCCGACACGATCAAGCCAATAGCGCGCTTTATCCAGAGCCTTCTTTTCCGCGCGCCGGTAAGACGGCAAGCCCAATATTCCCGCGATTGAAAATGCCGAGGCGCGCATCAATTCTGCATGCTGCGCAACGAGAAGATTTTCCAGCACCGTCATATTGGCAAACAGGCGAATATTCTGGAAGGTCCGCGCAATGCCCAGCTGTGCGATACAATGGCCGGGCTGACCTGAAAGCTCGGTTAAGCGCCCACTGCAATCGAGGCGTATGCTTCCACTCCTCGGCCTGTAGAATCCCGTAACGCAATTGAACAGCGTGGTCTTGCCCGCACCGTTCGGACCGATCAGGGCCGTTATAGCTTCTGGCCGCACATCAAACGAAACGGAGTCGATTGCCACCAAGCCGCCGAAGCGCATGGTGAGATCTTTGATAGAGAGTAGTGCCGTCACAGAAGAGTCGCGGTTGGTCGACGCGTCGAAATGAGACCCCGCGGGCGGAAGCGCATGATCGCGATCATGGCGATGCCGAACACTAGCATTCGGTATTCTTCCAGTGGGCGAAACAACTCCGAAAGGCCGACATAAAGGACGGCGGCAAAAACCACACCGAGTTGGGATCCCATTCCGCCCAGAACAACAATTGCAGTTACCGCCACGGACTCCATAAACCCGAAGCTCTCCGGGCTCACGAAGCCTTGCCGTGCAGCAAAGAACGCACCGCCCACACCTCCCCATGCTGCGCCTATGGCAAAAGCCGTCAGCTTCACTCGTCTGCGGTCTATCCCTAGCGCCTGGGCGGCAATCTCATCTTCACGTAGCGCTTCCCAAGCTCGCCCTATCGGAAGTCGCCGAATTCGAAGCGTGAAGCCATTGACCAGAAGCGCGGCTCCTAGAACAAGATAATAGAGGAAGATAATTCGGTGAATCGGATTATAGGGAATACCGAACAGGGCGTTGAAGGCTGTATGGCCCGGCGCAGGACTAGCGGTAAAATCCGCAATCCCAAAAAAGCTCGGGCGGGGAGCCCCCGCGATTCCTTGTGAGCCGTTGGTCAGGGATCGCCAGTTGTTCGCGACAATCCGGATAATTTCCCCGAAACCAAGCGTCACGATGGCAAAATAGTCTCCTCTCAGACGCAGTACCGGAAATCCAAGCAGCAAACCCGCCGCCGAAGCAAAAGCCGCCGCCAGCGGGAGGCAAGCCCAGAACGAAAAGCCGTACGTGCTGCCCAGAATCGCAGCCGTGTAGGCACCGATTGCAAAGAAGGCCGCATATCCCAGGTCGAGCAGGCCCGCGAGACCGGTTACAATATTTAATCCCCATCCAAGAAGCACGTAGGTCAAAATCATGACGCCGGTATCGAGGACGCCCCGGTTGGCGAAGGGCAATAGAGGGAGGAGCGCGGCAAATGCAATCATAGCCCATGGCGCATAGCGCCCCGCCAGCCCGACCGCGCCAGACATCGACCCAAAAGGGCGCGATCCAAGCAGCAAAAACGCGGCCCGCATTGCGATCAGAGCCGCTCCTCCGACGGCCACAACCTCCAGGAACTGACTGGGCCAAGGAATAATTAGCGAGCCTATTGCGAAGGCCGCCATAAAGAAGAGCACAGAGCGAACTGCGCCGCCCGAAATCAGGGAAAGCGCCAGCCGCCCAACGAACACGAGGATGATCATAGCGACGAGTTGGGGCCAGCGGTTCGCAAGTCCCTCGCCACCACTTTGGTCGACCAGACGAAAGCCTACCAGGGGTAAAGCGAGCAGACCGGCAATGAGCGCGGCGATCGCGCCGTCCCTGGCTGCCTTGAAGGGTAGCTGCGCCACGGCCTAGACCTTCTCGACTTCGGGCCGTCCCATCAGGCCGCTGGGCCGGAAAATCAGCACCAGCACCAGAATCGCATAAGCTGCGACATCCTTATAAGCAGCATCGGCGTATGCAGACCAAAAGGACTCTACCAGTCCCAGCACCAACCCGCCCAGAAGCGCACCTGGCAAAGAACCGACGCCGCCGAGAACCGCCGCTGTGAATGCCTTGAGCCCGGCCAGGAAGCCTATGAAAAAATCGATCACACCATAATAAAGTACGACCATAACCCCGGCGACCGCCGCCAGAGCAGCCCCAATGATGAATGTTACCGAAATCGTACGATCTACATCGACTCCGCAAAGCGCCGCCATGAGCGGATCGGCGGCAGCCGCACGCTGCGCTCGGCCGAGTTCCGTTCGGTTGATGATAAGTGTCAGGCCCGCCATAAGGGCGAGGGTCAGTAGAAAAACGACGATCTGAAAATTGCTGATTCCGACCGTAAAGCCGTCGTCGCCGCGCATCAGTGTAAATCCGCCGGATATCAGCGGGGGCAGCGTCTTAACCCGTCCACCTTGTGTCAACTGAACATATTGCTGAAGAAAGATAGACAGGCCGATCGCGGAAATAAGAGGCGCCAAGCGGGGTGCGCCGCGCAGAGGGCGATAGATCAACCGCTCGATTGTCCAGCCGTAGAGGCCAGCAATAACCATGGCGACTAGGATCGCGAGTATCAGCAGAATTGGAACGGATGCGATGCCGGCCGACATCAAAGCCAATATCGTGATCAGCCCAACGAAGGCACCTATCATGTAGATCTCGCCATGGGCAAAATTGATCATGCCAATGATGCCATAGACCATGGTGTAGCCGATGGCGATCAGACCATAGATGGAGCCGAGCGTCAGGCCGTTGATCAGTTGCTGGACAAAATACGCCATCTGAAACCGGTGGTGGGAAAGGCATCACGGTGCCCGATACGATCGGGCTCTGCAACAGTCACCGCGAATCCATGCAAGCCCTTGAGGCGTCGAGACGAAACGCGATAAAAACCTGCGCATATTCCCTATGCAAAAATGTCGGGGCTCGCAGAGCGTTTTCCCCTTTTCATCGAAATCGGATGGGCCTATATGCCCCTCCACTCGCACGCGCACGTGCCCCTGGCCCTGGTCACTTAGAGTTTCGACCTGGGGTTTATGCAACGACGTAACGCGTATCTTCTGACCGTCCCTTAAGCAAGGCGGCACGTTGGAGGTTACGATGTTGGATGTTGTTGTCCGCAGGCAAAAGCCTGCGATTGTCCGAAATGACATATCTCTTAGTAGTCCCACCGGGTCCAAACCGGTGAAATGGCCACGTTGGCCCTCGCGCAGAAAACTGCGCTCTCCTCGCCGCGGCTAATTAGGCCGTTCTTTCACAAAATATTTCCGGCTCTTGAGAGCTTGCTCGCCTCATTTGGGGTGATCAGGGGGGAACAATGACTCACAAAATCGCACAATTTTTGGAAGACCGACGACCGGCAACACCGTGCCTCGTGTTCGATCTGGACGTAGTCGAAGAAAATTACCACGACATCCACAATGCGATGCCGGACGCGCTGATCTATTACGCGGTAAAGGCAAATCCCGCCCCGCAGATACTCGATCGGCTGGCCCGTTTGGGCTCACGCTTTGATACTGCAAGTGTTGCTGAAATCCGCATGGCGCTGTCGGCGGGAGCCAAGCCCGAGCACATCTCTTTCGGCAATACCATTAAGAAGCAGGCCGATATTGCGACGGCTTATGCTCTGGGTGTCCGGCTATATGCCTTTGATAGCGAGGCGGAGTTGAACAAGCTCGCCGATGCCGCCCCGGGGTCGCAAGTTTTCTGCCGAATTCTAACGTCGGGTGTTGGCGCAGACTGGCCCTTGTCACGCAAGTTCGGCTGCGATGTCGAGATGGCGGAATCGCTCCTCAAGGCCGCGCCGGCAAAAGGCCTCACTCCGGTCGGCGTATCGTTCCATGTCGGCTCACAGCAACGTGACCCTGAGCAGTGGGACTGCGCGTTGGCCGAAGCTGCCGGCCTGTTCCGCCGGCTGGAGGCTGACGGAATCTACCTGACGCTCGTCAACTTGGGCGGCGGTTTTCCGACGAAATATCGCCGTGACGTCCCAACCGCTGCCGCCTATGGCTTCGCGATCCGCGAGGCTTTGGCGCGCCATTTCGGAAACCGTTTGCCCGAAACGATCATTGAGCCTGGGCGCGGCATGGTCGGCAACGCCGGCGTCATACAGACCGAGGTGGTTTTGATATCGCGCAAGTCAGCCAACGACAATCGCCGCTGGGTATTCTTGGATATCGGCAAGTTCGGGGGGCTGGCCGAAACGATGGACGAAGCAATCCAGTATCCGATCACGTCGGACCGAAAGGGGCCTACGGAGGCTGTAATCCTGGCTGGCCCGACCTGTGACAGTGCCGACGTTCTGTATGAAAAGGCCGACTATCAGTTGCCGCTATCGCTGCAGATCGGCGACAAGCTGGAGATTAAAGCCACCGGAGCCTACACCACGACCTATTCTGCGGTGGCATTCAATGGTTTCCAGCCCCTGGAAGCCTATTACATCTAGCAGTTTGACGGCGTGGGGGCTCAGCCTCGCGCCGTCACTCTCCTAGCCGAGAAGTTTTTCGATCGCGCTGGTAAAGCGCGACGAGCCCGGAGCCGTGATCGACGAAAACCAATCGATAAACTGGCCGTCAGGTCCGATCAGATATTTGTAGAAATTCCAGTGCGGCTTCGCAAAAAAGCCGCCCTTCTCCCCGAACCATCGAAACAGCGGATGGGCCTCAGCCCCCGTTACATGGACTTTCTCCGTCAAGGGAAAATCAACTCCGTAACGGACCTCACAAAAGCTCTGGATTTCGCTAGCACTACCAGGCTCCTGGCCGGCGAAATCGTTCGAAGGAACCCCCAGAACGACCAGCCCCTTGTCGCGCTTAGCCTGCCACAAAGCTTCGAGCCCCTTATATTGGGGGGTGAATCCGCACTTAGACGCCGTATTGACGATCAACATCGGCTTCCCGGCGAATTGAGCCAAGGGTAAGGGCTTGCCTTCGAGCGATTTGAAGGTGAACGCATGCGCAGAATTTGGCAGTGTCTCGGTCATTCGGGTCCCCCTGCGACAATTCTCAAAACATGCCGTGCGGAGACGATATTGTCACGCATTCAAATCAGACCCAGGCTTCGCAATTCCTTCAACATCTCATCCGACGGGAGCTCTCCATCTGCGCCCGTCGTCAGATCCGGCGGCGCGACTTCGGGAGACAAATATCGCCATCCTTGGAACGGGCCACGTTGAGTCGGTATGACCCCGACAAGTTCTGGGTCCAGCAGAAATAGGCAATACCGCCTGCCCTCTGCGTCTAGCTCCTGCTCGAACCCTATCAATCGCTGGCGACACCGAATGACGCCCTGAATTACCCAATTGAGTGAGTTGCCGACGACATCCGGGCGAACTGGCTTGTGGCGCGTGAAGGCGCGCCTTACCGCGAGGTTCTCCCGCTCAGCCGCTCTGGTGCGCTGAACCTCTTCCAGGTGTTCGACGTCACGGATTCCAACGGCCAGTTTGATCAGGTGGGTTGCCATGGCGCCGAATCTATTCGCTTTCAGGATTTCTCAGCAAAGCTCTGTCGTGTTTCAGCCGAGCTTTACTGCTATCCTGATACCAACCGAAAGAGGACCGACTTATGAAAATGGAAGGGCGCTGGACGATTATCGTCTTCGCAACAATTGCTGTCGTCGGCATCAGCGGGATATTCGAAGCGCTGCCGCATGCGTCCGAGTCATTTGCCGATCTGGCGCTAGATGCGGGCATTCTGATCGTTTTCGTCGGCATATCCGTGTTGATAGCCCGCTGGCTAAAGTCGCGCCGTGCGAATACTAAGTAACATGCAAGCGGCGACCTTGAGCAGCGACCGTGCGCGGCCTGACCAGAGTTAATAGTGGGGGCATTGTGCGGGGCATCGCATGAATTGGGTGGACCAGGGGCGAGAACCCCTGTCCGTTCCCGCAATGAACAGCGTCGCAGAAGCCTTATTCCACCAAACGCTTCCAGAAGCCGCGCCGAGGTTGCGCTGGCGGCTGGTTCACAATTTCATATTCTCGAGCCACCGGCGCGACCGGAGCGGGCTGAGCCGGTTCCGGTTCGGGCGGCTCTGCAGGTACATCCTCCTGTACCGTCGAGGGTGCAGCCTCGGCGACCGATGGCGTCTCGGCTTCTGCCTCAGGAGTGACAGTCACATCGTTCGATGGAGCCTCAATCGTTTCCGTCTCAGCAGGTGACTGATCGTCCGTATCGCCTTCCGCTTGAGTCGAAATGTCGTTTGAATCTTCGTCGCTGCGACGCGATCGGCTGCGTCCTCCCCGACGGCCACGGCGGCGGCGGCGCGCCGCACCCTCGGCCGCGGTTTCACCATCTTCTGGCACACCGACATCTGTGCCCTGAGACGAGGTCTGGGCCTCATCCCCTTCGACCGTCTCTTCTACCACATCAGGCTGTTGGCCCGAACTGTCGTCCTCGTTGGGCGCTGAACCGTCATCAAAGGACTGCTGGGGCGGCAAGGTGCCCGCTGCGTCGTCAGGACGATCGTCGCGGCCACGGCGGCGGCGGTTACGGCGACGTTTGCGCTTGGCGGGCTCACCATCCCCCGTGGTTTCGGATGCAGCTTCTGGAGATCGACGTCCGCGATCCGACGACGGAGCACTTTCTTCAGCTTCTTCAACTTCGTCCGGAATATCGTCTTCCGCCTCATGCGCGGCGATAGTTGCCGTCAAATTAAGGGGGGGAGGTTCCATTCCGGGCGGCTTCGCACGAATCCGATCGATCCTGTGCTCAGGTGCTATCAGGCTGTCATCGGCCAGTACGCGAACCGAAAATCCGTATCGCTGCTCGATCTCGGTGAGAGCGCCGCGTTTTTGGTTGAGAACGTAAAGAGCGATATTTCCAGCGACCGTAACCGATATCTCCGCCGCACGGTGTTTGATTCCCTCCTCTTCGATGGCGCGCAAGACCAAAAGCGAGGCAGATTCAATTGACCGCACGAGACCTGTACCCAAGCAGTGGGCACAAGTGTGGAAGTTAGTTTCAATAAGGCTGGGATGCAGCCTTTGTCGCGACAGTTCCAAAAGTCCGAAAGGCGAAATCCTTCCGACCTGAATGCGAGCACGATCGTTCTTCATCGCCTCTTTCAGACGACGCTCGACCTGCGCATCGTGGCGCGGCTCGTCCATGTCGATCAAGTCGATAACGATCAGACCGCCCATGTCGCGCAGCCTGAGTTGCCGCGCAATCTCGTCCGCTGCCTCGCAATTGGTCTTAAGCGCGGTTTCCTCGATATTGCGCTCACGCGTCGAGCGACCCGAGTTGACGTCGATCGAGACCAGCGCTTCGGTCTGATTGATAACGATGTAGCCGCCCGATCTTAAGTGCGCGACCGGGTTGTGAATCAGATCGATCTGGGTTTCGACCTGATAGCGGAAAAAAAGCGGAATCGACGGGTCGCGGTAAGGCTGTACACGTCTGGCATGACTGGGCATCAGCATGCGCATGAAGTCCTTGGCCTGCCGATAGCCTTCTTCGCCTGCGATCTCGATCGCGTCGATGTCGCGCGTATAGAGGTCGCGGATCGCGCGCTTGACTAGATTGCCCTCTTCGTAGATCAGAGCCGGCGCTGTCGATTCCAAAGTCAGCGTGCGGATATTCTCCCAAAGCCTCAGCAGATATTCCAAGTCACGCTTGATCTCAGCCTTCGAACGCTCGACGCCGGCGGTGCGCAGGATGACCGACATGCCATCGGGCACCTCCAGGTCTGATATCAGCTCCTTCATGCGCTTGCGGTCGGCCGGATTGGCGATCTTGCGGCTGACACCACCGCCGCGCGAGGTATTGGGCATCAGGACGCAATAGCGGCCCGGAAGCGACAGAAAGGTCGTAACCGCCGCACCCTTGTTGCCGCGTTCCTCTTTTGAAACCTGCACCAGCATGATTTGCCGACGCTTTATAACTTCTTGAATCTTGTAATGCGGCATCTGGGAACGGCGGCGGCGTTGTGCCTCCTCCACCTCATCCCCGCCCACAACATCGACCGTAATGGGCTGTTCCTCAGCCGCAACACCGCCACTACCGGCATTGCCGCCATCGCTCGATGCGCTCTCCTCGGCAATCTCTGCGCCTTGGGTGTCTCCGCCTTCTTCGTCGGACTGGCTTTGGTCGTAGGCTATATTGTCCGCAATCGACGGGCCGGTATCGGCAACCGCGGGAATAACCTCCGACGAGTCCGGCTGGTCAGAATCCGAAAGATCCAAGGGGGCCGTTTCATATTCAGCGGCGGTCAAGTCCTGATCGGAACTTTCTGACGTTTCCGTATCAGCGCGATTTGGTGAATCTTCGGGCGCGTCATGCTCCGGCGCATTTGGTTCCGCAGCCTGATAGGGTGTATCGACCCAACGCGGCTCCGGCTCGTCATGATGGGAAGGTCGGTCGCCCACCGGTATGCGATAATAGTCTGGATGAATTTCGGGAAAGGGCAGGAAGCCGTGGCGGTTGCCGCCATACTCGACGAACGCCGCCTGTAGAGACGGCTCCACTCGCGTCACTTTTGCTAGATAGATGTTGCTTTTGATTTGGCGGCGCGCCGCCATTTCGAAATCGAACTCTTCCAGACGCGTGCCGTCGACTACCGCAACCCTTGTTTCCTCAGGATGGGTCGCGTCGATCAACATTCTCTTAGTCATACTAAATCCTCGGAAGGGTTACCGAACATCACCCTCGCGACAAGCGGGTGAAGCCAGGCCCTCGGCTAGCAGCGCAATCATTCGACTCGATGCCCGACAAACGGCGCTCAAGAAGCGGCCAGGGCGGGCTCGTCATCGAAAGCCGGCCAAAAGCCGGTTCCGCTGCGATTGAAACAAAACTCAGTGGAGGCACCGCGGGTCTGGTCGGCTCCGCCGCCGCCGCTCTCCCAAGCCTTGAGGCTCTAGGGGATCGCAACGAAATGGGAGATTTGCATCGACCGCCGCGTCACACTCCGTGTCGCACCTTCTACCATAGCCTGTGGTGCCGTCAGGCTCAATCTTTGATTTTACATCACCCCGCCGATCCGCAATCTCGCCATATTGCAGGTTTAGAGCGACAAGATGAGATTGAATCTGATAGAATAGCGCTAATCGACTGACAAACTTTGGAATCAGAGTTGATTTTGCGATGAGCAAGAGCGTGGTCCGATACTGGCATACGCTTATTTTGGCACTCGGCCTGATGATAGCGTCGCCGCCCATATATGCTGGTGCCGATTCCGGCATGCGGCTGTTCGACGTTCACCTCACCGCACAAGGCCCCCGGACCGAAATATCGCTCAGCTTAAGCAGGCCGATGACATTCAAAGCCGCTATCGACCCTCAGGTTAGCGGCCGCGTTACGATCGAATTCGACGATATGACCATGATCCCCGATCGCATGATTGCGCGCGGCCTCGGGCTGGTCCGCAGTTTTCATGCCGAACCGATGTTGGGCGGCGGCGTCCGTTTAATTGTCGATCTTGTGCGCCCCGCGCTGATCACATCTGTCAGCGCGTTACCTGCAGAACCTGGCAGAGCGCCCCGCGCAGTTGTCGGGCTGGTCGCGAGCAACACAGCTGCAATGCTGTCGGCGTCCGGCCTGGTCTATCGTCCGAAAGCGGCCTCGTCTGTAACAATACCGAGCGCGACACCCGATATGATCGGTGCGTTGATAGAGACGCCTGCGCAGAGAATCCTTGAACGGCCCCCTGTTGCGCCGCCGTCGAAACCGCAGGCCGTCGATACTTCAGCAAGGGGGGATATGCGCGCATCGGCATTGATCCCTGTCGCGATTGTTGCAAATCCGGTGCAGTCGAAGCAGGGGCAGGACCGGGCGAATGCTTCCATCGCCTCAATCATTTCGCCGAAGCGGACAATTGTTATCGACGCCGGGCACGGCGGGATCGACCCAGGAGCGGAAAGTGTCGCCGGATACCATGAGAAGGAGATTACCCTGGCAACCGCCCGCCTATTGCGGCGCGATCTAGAGCAGACAGGACGGTATAAAGTAGTTCTGACGCGAGATAGCGACGTCTATCTGAAATTGCATGAACGAGTCGCGCGCGCCAGGTCGGCGCATGGAGATTTGTTTATCTCGCTTCACGCCGATTCCGTCGCCAACGACCGGCCAACTCGTGGCGCATCGATCTATACCTTATCCGAAACCGCCTCAGACAGCGAAAGCGATCGCTACGCTCAGCGCGAAAATCGGGCCGATGCTATCGGCGGAGTCGATTTGGGAGACCAGAGTGACGACGTTGCGGGCATTTTGGTCGATCTAACCGTTCGAGAGACCGTGAACGATGGTAATCGTTTGGCGGGCATGATGGTGGATTCGCTCGAACATCAACGCGTTTCTCTATTGCCCAACACTCCCCACCGGTCGGCTGGGTTTGCGGTTTTGAAATCTCCGGATATCCCATCGGTTCTGATCGAAATGGGATATCTGTCCGATATTTCCGATGCCCGCGCCTTGGCCGATCCGCGTCATCAGGCTCAAATCGCCCTTGCGATCAGGGAAGGCGTTGATCGCTATTTCGCTTGGCTCCAGATTTCTCGATCCTGACCATCTGGAAATCCTTCCGATTTTCTCTTGCCTGATCTACCCCTGGTCCTAACTTTGCTCTCGATGGCAAAAGGCATATGAGCGCGCGGTCATGGAAAAGGGTACGATCAGTTGAAAGGCTACCTGCCGTCTATTGTACCCGTGACCCTTGTCGCGGCATTGCTGTTTGCCTTACAGGCACTCGCCGAGACGCTTGTCCCCATCGAAGCTTATGGAAAGCTCCCGGCTATTGAATCTCCCCGGCTTTCGCCGGACGGCGATGCAATTGCGTTTTTGTCCTCGGTCGACGGTCGGCGGTGTCTGGTAATCCATCGGTTGGAATCCGACAGACCCAACCATGGCATTTGCCCCGGAAGCAATGAAGTCCGGTCGTTCTTCTGGAAGAACCCAGACCGTCTAATCGTCGAGATTTACACGCAAAGTCATCCGATCGGTTCGGAACTGCGAACCGAAAGCCAGCTTGTGGCGCTCGACATCAATGGCCGATATCCAGTTCCGCTCGTCGAGCCTCGAGTGGAACGGGCAGTTGATTTTGGTCAGGACAGAATTATCGACATGCTGCCGGACGATCCGTCACATGTTCTTATTGCCACCTACCGATCCGACGAGGATTCGCCCGATGTAGTGAAGGTCGACATCGATTCCGGACACCGGCGGACTATGGTACCCGGCCAAAATCGCATCACGAATTGGAAAACCGATTCCGCTGGCCATGTGCGTCTGGGTATCGCCGTTCAAGACAGTCTGCTGAAAGTCTTTTATCGCGACGATCCCGAAGCGGACTTTCGGTTGATCAAACAGGTTGAGGCCGCGGATGCGTCCAAGTTCTCGGTCCTCGCCCTGGGAAGCGAGCCCGGAATACTTTTCGTCGCCTCCAGTGAGCCGACCGGTAAGCGCGCTATCTACCGTTATGACGTTCATGCGGATCGATTGCTCGACGCCTACGCGAGCAATCCTGATGTCGACATCGACGGCCTGATTCTGGATCGAGGTTTACCTCTGGGTTACAGCTATACTATCGACGAGCAGACCTTGGTCTATACGGACCCCGGCTTTCGCGCCGACGCAGCGCAGGTCGCCGCCGCCCTGCCGCAATATCGCACTAGCGTCGTCGATTCGGCAGGTGGAGGGCGGCGATTGCTCGTGCTGGCGGCGGGCGGAAACCGACCAGGAAACTATTATGTGCTGACACGCTCAGAGGGAAAGGGTGTGCTATCTCCTATCGGGCCAATAAGGCCCGAAATTCCGGACGCGTCACTGGCCTCTGTGACACCGATTACATATCTGTCTCGCGACGGGCTAACGATCCATGGCTATGTCACGATGCCTCAGGGAATGTCGCTCAACGACAAGCGCCAAATCCCATTTGTTGTCCTGCCCCATGGCGGTCCTTCGACTCGCGACACTCTAAGCTTCGATTATCTGGCCCAAATGATAGCAAGCCGCGGCTATGGGGTTTTACAGCCCAATTATCGAGGTTCGCGGGGATATGGCGGAGACTTCGAACGGGCCGGCTTCCAGCAATGGGGGCTAAAAATGCAAGACGATGTGGTCGACGGGACCCGGTGGCTGATCGACCAGAAACTCGCCGATTCGCGCCGAATTTGTATCGTGGGATGGAGTTACGGTGGATACGCAGCACTGATGGGCGCGATCAAGACCCCCGACTTCTACCGTTGCGCCGTCAGTATGGCCGGTGTCACTGACCTGAGGCGGCGGCTGGACCGGGCCAATCAGTCCCGTTTTGCGGATTTGAATCTGCCGCGATTCGACAGCGACCCAGCAAGCATCGCAGAGAATTCGCCCGTGCTGCATGCCGATCAGATCCGCATTCCGGTTCTTCTGGTTCACGGACGGCGTGATTTCACAGTATCTGTCGAGGATAGCGAGGCAATGGAAGGCGCACTGAGAAAAGCGGGAAAGTCCGTGAGGTCCCTCTATTTTGACGACGACGACCATTATTTATTTCGAGAGGAAGACCGCATCGCCTTCCTCAAAACGCTAGACCAGTTTCTCCAAGAGAATCTTGGGGCGGGAATTTCCTTTCCGTCAGGGACGAACTAGCGCTGAACGTGCGGGTTCAGTATCATCGACCCACCTCCTTACGGGATTTTCGGCCCAATGCGCTTTCTTCTGATCGGGTTGTCGGCTCTTGGCATCCTCGCCGCTGGTGGCATTCTGGCTGTATTCCTGCTCCTTCGTCATTATAGCGAAGGTCTCCCCGACTATCGCGCATTGGCAGATTACAAACCAAAGGTCGTGACCCGAGTCCACGCTGGCGATGGCGAACTTCTGGCGGAGTTTTCAACCGAAAAAAGAATCTTCGTGCCAATCGGGTCGATCCCGGCTCAGGTCAAACAGGCTTTCATCGCGGCTGAGGACAAAAACTTTTACCAGCATAAGGGCGTCGATCCCGAAGGGATCATGCGCGCCGCAGTCACCGATCTGAAAAATCTCCATTCGGAAAAGCGGCCGGTCGGTGCGTCGACCATCACTCAGCAAGTGGCCCGCAACTTCCTATTAACCAACGAGGTCTCGATAGCGCGCAAGATCAAGGAAATGATCCTTGCCTACCGCATCGAACAAGTCCTGACCAAGGACCAGATTCTGGAACTCTATCTGAATGAAATTTACCTAGGCTTAAACTCCTACGGAGTCGCAGCCGCAGCCCTCGATTATTTCGACAAGCCGCTGGACGAACTGACCGTGGCGGAAGTTTCATTCCTGGCGGCGATTCCCAAGAACCCAAACAAATACTTTCGGGAAAAGAATCATGATGCGGCGCTTGATCGTCGAAATTACGTCATCAACCGGATGCTGGAAGATAAATATATAACGTCGGCGCAGGCTGCCGAGGCGATTGCCGCTCCGCTTGGCTTTCACCCGCCGAAGGATGCCGAGGCAGTACCTGCCGGCCATTTCACTGAAGAGGTCCGGCGGGAGCTTTTGGCGGCTTACGGCAAGGATGGGCTTTATGGCGGGGGTCTGTCCGTGCGCACAACGCTGGACCCCAAGCTGCAGGCGATCGCGGTTAAATCCCTCCGCGATGGCTTGGTGTCTTACGATCAACGCCACGGGTGGCGTGGACCAGTCTCTCATTTGCCGAATATGAATTCCTGGCCGGAGCAGTTGGCAAAGGTTCCTGCTCCCGAAGGCGCGGAAAGCTGGCGCCTCGCTGTCGTAATCGACACTGACGCAGACTCTGTAAAAATCGGTTTTGCGGATAAAACCACAACTGAGTTGGCAATGGCCGATATGAAATGGACAGGCAAGGCAAAAGCCAGTGCCGTAGTCCAGATCGCGGACGTGGTTTTGGTCCAATCCGTCGAAACCGTGGCTGCCAAGCCGGATGACCGAAAAGCCGGCGGCAAAAAGCAAGACCAGGAATCAAAGGCTCCAGTTCCTGCTTTCCACTATGTCCTGCGTCAGATGCCCGAGGTAAACGGGGCCTTGGTCGCGCTCGACCCGCACACCGGCCGCGTGTTGGCGCTGGTCGGGGGGATGAGCTACGCATCAAGCGAATTCGATCGCGCTACACAAGCGATGCGTCAGCCTGGTTCAAGCTTTAAGCCATTCGTCTATCTGGCGGCGCTCGACAGCGGTTTCACGCCATCTACAATCGTATTGGACGCACCGATAGAGATCGACCAAGGGCCGGGGCTGCCGATGTGGAAGCCGGTCAATTTCGACCACGAATTCCTTGGGCCTCTGCCGCTTCGAGTTGCACTTGAAAAATCGCTCGATACGGCGACTGTCAGAGTCGGGCAAGCGATTGGCATGGCTAAGGTCGTGGACTATGCCAAGAAGTTCGGGATCTCCGACAATCTCCCACCATTTATCTCCAGCGTAATTGGCGCCGGCGAAACAACGTTGATGCGCATGGTCACTGCCTATGCCGAACTCGATAATGGCGGCAAAAAGATTGTCCCGACACTCATCGACCGAGTGCAAGACCGTGAGGGCAAAACTCTGTTTCGACACGATATGCGAGCCTGCCAGGGTTGCGCCAATGTCAGCTGGAGTAATCAACCGGTACCTGAAATCCCCGATGACAGACCGCAAATCCAAGACCCGCGCACAGCATACCAGATGGTCGAAATGCTCGAAGGGGTGGTTCAGCGCGGTACTGCACGTTCCCTGGCCTCGCTGGGCCATCCGCTCGCGGGCAAGACGGGCACCACCAACGACGCCAAGGATTTGTGGTTTATGGGATTTTCGCCGGACCTCGTGGTCGGCGTATTTGTCGGCTATGACGATCCGAAATCTCTCGGGAAGCGGGAACAGGGCGCGACAGTCGCCGTACCGGTTTTTAAGGAGTTCATGGGGATCGCCCTGGCTGATCAACCGCCTATCCCTTTCCGGATACCTCCCGGACTGCGCCTGGTCAGAGTCGATGCCTCGTCAGGCGCGCAGACAAATTCGAGCGATCCTAACTCGCTGTGGGAAGCGTTCCTTCCGGGGACCGAGCCCGGAGCCGACCATCCTGCCCCACCGGGGGCCGATCTCCTTACCAATGCCGGGTCTCAAAACCTGCCTTCAGCGACTACGGGTACCGGTGGAATCTATTAATGCTTCCACAAGGAGTCACCCAATATCCGGCTGACAAAAGACAGATCCGGCATGAACCTCTATCGCCGCAGCGGGTTTACCTCCTAGATCTGAAATCCATTCAAGGCGGAAATCACCAATGACTGATGTCCTGATCGAAGCCACAGACAAGCATCACTTCGGCGCCTATGTCGCCGTGCCGACAGGAACCGGGAAGGCTCCCGGGATGCTTGTGATCCAGGAAATCTTTGGCGTGAATCAAAATGTTCGAGCAATCTGCGATGAATATGCAGCTCAGGGCTACATCGCAGTAGCGCCCGATTTATTCTGGCGGCAGGAACCTCGTGTGCAATTGGACTCGACGACCAAGGAGGGCTGGGCCCGAGCCATGGAGTTGTTTCGGGGCTTCAGCGAAACAAAAGGTGTCGAAGATCTGATCGCGACACTCGCCTGGATGCGGACGCATCCGCGTATCACCACAAAGGTCGGAACCGTCGGATACTGCCTGGGCGGCAAGCTCGCTTATCTGATGGCGACGCGATCAGATGTGGATGCGGCGGTCGGTTATTACGGGGTCGGGATCGAAGGCAGCCTCAGCGAAGCGGGCGCCATCACAAAGCCTTTAGTTCTGCATGCCGCAGAGAAGGATGGCTTCTCAACTCCGGAAGCGCAAAAGAAGATTCGAGACGGGCTTAAGCTCATAATCCACGCGACTGTATACACTTACCCTGGCGTCGATCACGCATTCGCTCGAAAGGGCGGCGAACATTATGACAGCAAGGCTGCCCACCTCGCAGACGATCGCACGGCAGCATTCTTTGCCGCCAACCTTAAGAGCTAGCGATGAAAGCCCAAGCAGTCCGCATTCACGAGACCGGGGGACCCGAGGTTCTGCGTGTCGAGGACGTCGATGTTCCCTCTCCGGGTAGAGGTGAGGTGCGCATTGAGCAGACCGCGATTGGGGTCAATTTCACCGATACCTATAACCGCACCGGCCTCTACAAACAGCCGCTCCCTGTCGTGCTGGGTCACGAGGCCGCGGGCATCGTTGAAGCAGTCGGCGAGGAGGTTCAGGGCTTCAGGGTAGGCGACCGTGTCGCCTACGCCGGTGGTCCTATAGGTGCTTACGCATCGGTACGGCTTTATCCCGCCGAAAGGTTAGTTCCACTGCCGGACTGGATTGACGACCAGACGGCCGCGTCCCTGATGTTGAAGGGGATGACGTCGGAGTATCTTCTTCGTCGCACTTTTGCCGTCAAAAAGGGCGACTGGATCGTCATTCATGCGGCGGCAGGAGCAACCGGCGGGATAATGTGTCAATGGGCTAGGTTTCTGGGTGCACATGTCATCGGCACGGTCGGAAGCGAGCATAAGATTGCGGTTGCGGAAGCAAACGGAGCCGAGAAGGTTGTCTTAACCACAGACCCGAAATGGCCTGCCAAAGTACGCGATTTCACAGATGGCGCCGGTGTGGCCGTCGTTTACGATGGGATCGGTAAAGATACATTCGATGGATCACTCGAATGTTTAAAAATGCGCGGCTTGATGGTGTCGTTCGGCAACGCCTCAGGCCCCGTGCCGCCGATTGCCATTTCAAAACTCAACGACCGCGGGTCGCTATACCTGACTCGGCCAAAGCTTTGGGATTATGTCGCAGAGCGAAAGGACTTGATGGAAACCGCAGCGGCACTATTCGATGTTATTCATCGCCGCGAGGTGACAGCAACAATCGCCGAAACCTTCACTCTTGCCCAAGCCGCCGATGCACACCGTGCAATCGAAAGCCGATCTGTGATGGGTTCAATCGTACTGCTTCCTTAGGACGGTAAAGCCCGGCGGAGCTTTTCCGCCGAGCAATACCCCGTAGCGCATCTATTGATTCATCGACTGGAAGAAGTCGGCGTTGTTCTTCGTGTGCTTCAGCTTATCCAGGATGAACTCGACAGCGTCCGCCGTGCCCATCGGATTGAGGATGCGGCGCAGAACCCACATTTTGGACAGCGTAGCGCGATCGACCAGCAGTTCCTCCTTGCGCGTACCCGACTTGGCGATATCGATTGCCGGGAAGGTGCGCTTGTCGGCCAGTTTGCGGTCGAGCACGATTTCCGAGTNNAAGATGACCTCGTCCATGCGGCTGCCGGTATCGATTAGCGCAGTGGCAATTATGGTAAGGCTACCGCCTTGTTCGATATTGCGGGCGGCGCCGAAGAACCGCTTGGGCCGCTGCAGCGCGTTAGCATCGACGCCGCCTGTCAGTACCTTGCCGGATGACGGGACAACAGTGTTGTAGGCCCGGGCGAGGCGAGTTATCGAATCCAGGAGGATCACCACGTCGCGTTTATGTTCGACCAGTCGCTTGGCCTTTTCAATCACCATCTCGGCGACCTGTACGTGTCGCGTTGCGGGCTCGTCGAAAGTCGACGATACGACCTCGCCCTTAACGGAGCGCGCCATGTCTGTCACTTCTTCAGGGCGTTCGTCGATCAGAAGCACGATCAGATAGGCGTCAGGATGATTGGCGGCGATTGCCGCTGCAACGTTCTGCAGCATCATCGTCTTACCGGTGCGGGGCTGCGCAACGATCAACGCGCGTTGTCCCATACCGATCGGGGCAACCAAGTCCATAACGCGAAGGGTCATATCCTTCTTTGTCGGATCGCCCTCGATCTCGAGCGAGAATTTACGCTCCGGATATAGCGGAGTGAGATTATCGAAATTGATGCGATGTCGAACCGCGTCAGGGTCTTCAAAATTAATTGTGTTGACCTTGAGCAGTGCAAAGTACCGCTCTCCGTCCTTTGGTGAACGAATTTGCCCCTCGACGGTATCGCCTGTGCGCAAGCCGAACCGGCGCACCTGGCTGGGAGACACATATATATCGTCGGGACCAGCGAGATAATTTTCCTCGGGCGACCGCAGGAAGCCGAAGCCATCCTGCAGGACTTCGAGCACACCCGAACCAAAGATCGGCACGTCATTTTCGGCCAGAGTCTTCAGTATAGTGAACATCATATCTTGTTTGCGCAGCGAGCCGATATTCTCGATCTGCAGCTCCTCGGCGAAAGCCAGTAGCTCCGCGGGAGACTTCTTCTTTAATTCAGCGAGATCCATTGATGCCTTAGTAGGGATGTCTGGCGCGGGTCCCGAATGACAGGAAAACGGCGTCGCAAACGATTAGGAAGGAAAGATGTGCCGCCCGATGGGGGCACTTTTAGAACGCGTCGTGCGGAAAAGTGAGGCGCCGATACGCTTTGCTAATATGACAATTATGTCCGTATGCGGTCGATGTCAATGCATCAGGCTAGAAATATTCTTGAATAGGCATCGTTACGACCGATCTCATGTCTAGCTGCGCTTCCCCGGCATCACCTATGCCGATTAAGCTGAAGGCATCCGAGTCGTGAGATCTTCTATGTCCAGCTTTGCCGAACGGTTTCTGAAATTGGCGCAATCCCGCTCGCCGCTCTGCTTGGGAATTGATCCGGCGATAGAACTGCTCAAACAATGGGGATTGCCTGCGAGCGCCGCTGGCGTAGGAAATTTCTGTGACATTGTCATGGATGCAATGGGCGACCGGGTCGCAGTGGTAAAGCCGCAATCGGCATTCTTCGAACAATTCGGACCTGACGGGATGCAAGAATTGGTACGTGTCGTCCGCATGACTCAGGAGCGCGGGGCGTTGGCGTTGATCGACGTAAAGCGCGGTGATATCGGCCATACGCTCGAAGCCTATGCCGATGCCATGATCGGACCGCAAAGTCCGTTCGGCGGCGATGCAATGACAGTATCGGCCTATCTTGGCTTCGACGCACTGAAGCCGCTGCTCAATAAGGCGACCGAACGTGGAGCCGGCGTGTTCGTAGTCGTGAGATCCTCAAATCCCGAGGGACAAACGCTCCAGAATGCAAAAATCGCTGACGGTCGAACGGTTGCCACTGCGCTTGCAGACGACATTACAGTTTACAACGCGAACATCAGCAAAGGCATCGGACCGGTCGGCGCAGTCATGGGCGCGACGATCGAGGGTTCAGCCACCGAGACATTGGCCAGTCTACCAAATGCCCTTATCCTTGCACCGGGAATCGGTGCACAGGGAGCAACCTTTAGCGATCTGGCTCGCAATTTCGGAAACGCCGTCAATCGTGCCCTGCCATCCGTTTCCCGCGCTATATTGAGTAAGGGTCCCTCCGTCGCAGAATTGCGAAGGTCAATCCAGCAACATTGCGACCAAGCGCTTCGGATGCGCGAAACTAACAACGCTTGAACCTGGTCTTAGCGCGTTATGGGACGGAATTGCTTAGCTAGGGCCAGCCCTTGGTTTTGGTAGTTCGAGCCGATCCCACGCCCATAAAGCCGATCAGGACGACCGGCCATCGGTTCATAGCGTAACCAGCCGACAGTCTGGCCGTGCTCAAGAAGGAACGGCACTTCGTGAGAACGAACCTCTAAGACAGCCCGGCTGCCGCCCGCGGCATGGTCCCAGCCGAAACCCGGATCGAAAAAGCCGGCATAATGTACCCGGAATTCACCCACAGTCGTGTCGTAAGCCATCATCTCGGCAGCATAGTCGGGCGGGACCCCAACAGATTCGCGCGTTTTGAGAATATAAAAATCATTGGGGTCGAGAATCACTCGCGGATCCCGGTGTGCGTGAATCGGCTCCCAGAAATCCAGCGGGTCGTAGGCGCCTATATTGTCGACGTCGATACGGTCGGTATGTTTGCGTGCACGAAATCCGATTAGCGTATCGGCGCCGTCCCCTCCAAGGTCGACGGTCACGCGAAGCATGCCATCCTCACCGAGTTTCTTTTCGTCGCCGAGCGCCATGACGATTTGTTGTTCGTCGTGCAGACGCTGCAATTCGCTAGACGCCACCTGAGGCGAACCTCGACGGAATCGGAGTTGGTTGAGCCTGGTGCCTGTTCTAACGACGACGCTAAAGGTTCGCGGGGCGATTTCGACGTAAAGAGCACCTTGGTAACCGCGCTCGACGCGATCGAACGCAGCACTTCGATCACTGATGAGGCGGGTTAGTATATCAAGCCGGCCGGTTGAGCTTTTTGGATTGGCAAAACCAGCGACATTGTCTGCAAGCGCCACTGATTCGAGTAACGGCGCGACATATACGCAGCCCTTCTCGAGAACTGCCCCTGGTCGCAAGTCGATAGCGTAGCCATCCAACTGCTCAATTTTCTCCACGACGCTAGAGTCCGGCCCCGGCAGAAAGCTTGCGCGAACTCGGTAGGCAACCGGACCCAACCTTAGATCGATGCTTGCCGGTTGTACCTGTTCGGGAAGGATTTCGACCGCAGCAACGATTTCGCCGTCGCGGCGCATGGCGTTGATGGTTTGATACGGAAGTATTCCAGTTGTCCGAACCCGAGAAGGGTTTGCGGGAACATGAGAGGGCGCGGTGATTTCGACCATGTGGACGTTCTAGCGAATCACGCCGCAAGATCAAACCAAACCGTCAAAAGGGGCGTACGATTACCATTACAACGATGATCATCAACCCGAGAGTCGGCAGTTCATTCACTATTCGAAAAAATCGTTCAGTGTGGTGATTGTTGTTCTGCTCAAAATCACGTCGCCAGAGATTCATCATGAAGTGAATGACCGTGAGTCCAACGACAAAGATCAGCTTAATCGGCAGCCAGCCAGAATTCAGCAATGCGTGATTTGCCGCGATCATCGTCCCACCGAACAACCATGCCGCAACCGCCGCCGGTGTCATGATGACCCTCATTAGCTTGGCCTCCATTATTTTAAATGTCTCGCTGGCAGATGAACTTCGCTGGGCCCGGGTATGGTACACAAAAAGCCGCGGCAGATAGAGCAGGCCGGCCATCCAGGCAATCACCGCGATGACATGAAGCGCTTTTATCCAGAGATATAAGGTCGGGCTCAGGGTAGACTCACTGAGTAAGAGGACAACAGGTCGCGGTGGTTGGACAGATTCGGGTTCCCGCCCCAGAAGTGCAAGAGAAAGACCCCTTAGCCGAAGCCTTCGCTACGAGATCCGCCAGGGCACCGATAAAATATGTTCCGGCTGCCACTGTTGGAATTCTTTCAAAATAAGGCACGCCCACATCTTGAGCCAATTTCCGGTAATCAATTTCGATTTCCACCAGAGTTTCTGAATGCTCCGACACAAAGGCGATCGGAGCGACGATGAGAGGAACCTTATCCAAACCGGCGCGGCGTATCTCCTCGTCGGTTGAAGGACCGATCCATTTCAGCGGCCCGACTCGACTCTGATAGCACATTGTCCAATCGAGATTCTGCACTCCCAAGCTCGCCACAACTGCTGCAGCCGTTTGCTCGCATTGAAACTGATATGGATCGCCGCCCTTAACCACTTTCTCTGGTAGCCCATGCGCCGAAAGAAGAAGGCGCGGCTTTCCAAAACGGTTGGCTTCAGCAAGAACGGGTCGGATCGAATCCGCTATCGTCCTTATAAATCCCGTCTCGGTAGGATAGCAGCAAACGGTTTTGGTTGGAGCGACTAGCTTCAATAAACGTGATGAATCGTGCCACGCGGCCAAGCTCGAAGCCGTCGTTGTCGTCGAGAATTGGGGATAAAGGGGCAACAAAATAATTTGGTCGGGAGCCCAATCTTTTACGTCGGAAACAGTTTGCGACGTAAATGGGTGCCAGTACCTCATTGCGATGAAAACTCGTGTGCTCTCCCCGCCTTCGATGGCTTTGTGTAGCGCGGCCGCCTGCTCTTCAGTGTTTGCAAGAAGCGGCGAGCCGCCTCCTAACTGCCGATAAATTTCGATCGCCGTCGGCGTTCGGCGTTTTGCAACAAAGGCAGCCAGCAGACTTCGAAAAGGTTGCGGTAGGCGAAATATAGCCTTGTCATTGAATAGGTTGAATAAAAATGGACGAACGCTATCAAGAGAGTCCGGTCCACCGAGATTGAGTAAAACTATGGCACTTCTCATAAAGACACCGTTTCGAAGTCCTGCCGTGAATATTGGTTCAATTTATACCACTATCATCAATAAAATCCCTTAGGTTCAGTTTCTTATTCGCGACTGTTGAAGTAGCCCGATTTAACGCTCCGACTCTTTCGTTCGGATCATTCGCGAATCGCCGTATTCGTTCGAATTTGGTTTTCAGAATCCTAAAGAATCTTTCTTATTTTAGGAGGTAGTAAGTAGGTGGGGGTGAAACCTGGGGATTAACGTGAGGCCTTTATCTATCCCCAGTTTTATTAACAGAATCTAACTGCTTCTGAGTTCGTGAAACACCGTTGAAACGGGCCCTTAATTCCCAGTTTTTCCTCAAGAATTTTGAAGCTCACCTGAAAAAAATCGGATCGTAATTCGGGTTATGCACGCTTGATTCGCTCACCATAATAAATTCATACAAACCGGTGCTTGACGTTGCCATATCTGGGACGGATGTGCATGGCTTGGCAACGTTCGCGGGTAAGCTCATTTTATCCACAAATTAATACACTCGAAATGACCTCAGATCGGACAGATACGTTGCGTGAATTCCATATGCACCTCGTGTCGGATGCAACCGGGGAAACGGTGATCAGCTCGGCTCGGGCTTGTGCAGCACAATTCGATGGCGTCAGACCTATTGAGCATTTTTGGAATCTTGTTAGGACGCAACGGCAGCTCAATCTTGCTCTCGAAGGTATCAGTGAGAAGCCGGGGATCGTCATTTACACACTCGTCGATCGCGAATTGCGCGCGAAACTCGAGAGTACGTGCCGAACACTGCAGGTGCCATGCGTACCGATGCTCGACCCGATCCTGAAGGGCCTGTCAGCCTATCTAGGATTGGAGAGTAAAGCGCAGCCCGGGCGCCAACACATGATGAATGACGAATATTTCAGTCGGCTGGATGCTATGGATTATGCGATGTCCCAAGATGATGGACAGTCGCCGGCGAATTTGGCCGATGCTGATGTTATTCTGGTCGGAGTTTCCCGCACGTCAAAAACACCAACTTGCATTTATCTGGCCAACCGCGGTGTAAAGGCAGCGAATGTCCCTTTTATTCCCAATATCGCGCTTCCCGATGTGCTGACCTTACCAACGGCACCGCTTGTGGTGGGCTTGACAGAGGATCCCGACCGTCTGGTGTCCATACGTCGAAATCGCTTACGGATGTTGAATCAGCCGGAAATCACAAACTATGCTGATTTGGAAGCGGTTCGTGATGAAGTGAACGAAGCGCGCCGTTTTTATACAAAAATGGGTTGGCCGGTAATCGACGTTACGCGACGCTCAATCGAAGAGACGGCCGCGGAAATAATCAAGATTCTGGCACGTCGGAACTTGATATCAGCGGAAGCTTTGCACTTTTGACCGGTCCATTGGTGTTGGCATCGGGCAGTGAGACGCGCCGGTCGATATTGGAAGCTGCCGGGCTTTTGCTGATTGTCGATCGCCCGCAAGTCGATGAGGCGGTGATAAAGCAGGACTGCCGCATCAGGGGCGATAGTGCCGACGCTACGGCAAAGTTATTGGCTCTTACAAAAGCTCGCCAAGTTGCTTTGCGCCATCCGGGAAGAGTTGTTCTGGGTGCGGACCAAATGCTGGAATGCAATGGTGAGTGGTTCGATAAGCCGAATAGTCGCTCTGCGGCTGCCGATCAAATCGGTAGGTTGTCCGGTCGGGTTCACCGCTTGTTTTCCGCTGTAGTCGCATTGCGCGATGGTGTTGTGATTTGGCAAACGGTCGAAAGTGCCGAGCTCACGATGCGCGAACTCTCACCCGAGTTCATCGACTTCTATCTCGATAGCGTTGGAGAAAAGGCTCTGAATTGCGTCGGTGGTTATCAACTGGAACATCAAGGCATTCAGTTGTTCAGTGCGGTTCGGGGCGATCATTTTGCGATTTTGGGTATGCCTCTATTGTCGTTGCTCGCGTTTCTGCGCGGTGAAGGGATCATCAAGACATGATTGCGCGCGCTGGGGTAATAGGCTGGCCAGTTGGCCATTCGTTGTCCCCGCATATTCATCGATTCTGGCTTGCCGAGTTGGGGATACAAGGTCGCTACGAAGCGGTCGTGGTCCCCCCGGACTGGTTAGCCGATGCGATCGATCGCTTTCGCACTGGCGAGTGGCGCGGTTTTAATGTGACCGTACCGCATAAGGAATCGATCATTCCTCTCCTGGACTGTCTAAACCCGCTCGCTCAAGCTATCGGTGCAGTGAATACGGTTGTAGCTATCGGGGAGGGACGCTTTGAGGGGCGCAACTCCGACGCACCGGGATTTCTAGCAAGCTTGTCGGCGGTCAGCGCAATCGAAACGGACCGTCCCGCAGTTTTACTCGGGGCGGGTGGTGCAGCCCGTGCAATTCTGGCGGCTTTGAACAGCGTCGGCATCAGCGAGATTCGCATTGCAAATCGGGATCGCGTACGCGCTGAAATATTAGCATCCTCGTTTCCTGCAAAAGTTTGGGACTGGGCGGATCGCGGTTTGATGCTGGATGATGCCGGTCTATTGATCAACGCAACCTCACTGGGAATGGTTGGTCAACCCCAGCTCGAATTGGATTTAATTCGGTTGCCGACCCGCGCGATCGTCACAGATATCGTCTATCGCCCTCTTGCGACCGATTTATTGCTCCGCGCGCAAGAGAGGGGCAATTCAGTTGTCGATGGACTTGGGATGCTGCTGCATCAGGCGGTGGAGGGTTTTTCTGCCTGGTTCGGGGCGACCCCGAAGGTAACCCAGGAATTACGAGCTCACGTGTTGGCAGCGATTGCCCATGCTGGTTAGGCCGGGGAAGATGACAGTTGTCGGCCTGACTGGCTCGATCGGTATGGGGAAATCCAATGCCGCTGCGGGACTGAGGTTGCTCGGTATTCCGGTTCACGACGCCGACAAGGCAGTCCATTTATTGCTTGGCCCCGGTGGTGCGGCCGTAAAGAAGGTCGGCGAGGAATTTCCCCAGGCGTTGGTAGGGAACCGGATTGACCGTAAAATCCTGGGTGATTTGGTGTTCGCAGACACGCCGGCGCTTCGCCGTCTGGAAGCGATTTTGCACCCTATGGTTCGCCGATCGAGTCGCCAATTTCTATATTCAGCAGCGCGGCGACGCTCAAGGATAGCTGTACTCGACATCCCGTTACTTTTTGAAAGTCGGGGTGAAAGCACAGTCGATGTAGTGATCGTGGTCAGCGCACCCGCGCGGATTCAGCGACAGCGCGTTCTTGCTCGCGGGGGAATGACCGAAGAAAAATTTCTATCGATACTCGCTCGTCAAGTGTCGGACGTCGAGAAACGCCGCCGCGCGGACTTTGTCGTAAGAACCGGTGGGCATCGCGGCGAAACTCTACGTCAATTGGAGCGCATCATCCGCCGGCTGAGAAAAAGGCCGGTCGCGGGCATTGGATCGACATGCATTTAAATCTCATCTCGGAAGCACCTCTGCCAGTCAGAATACATTTGGCAACAGTGATACCAGCCTTCTTGATCGGGACATGGTTGATTTTCTTTTCGGCAAAAGGCGCGCGCATTCATCGGTTTACGGGGGGCGTGTACCTCGCTCTAATGACTATAACCGCCATCACAACTCTTTTCTTTCGTATACTGGATCCCGGGAAGCTAAGCTTTATTCATCTGTTCATCCCGCTGACTTTGGGCGGTGTTGTCTCCACGATCGTGGCATTGAGCCGCGGAAATATCGCCGCTCACAAACGTCCTATGGTCGGTTTGTATTTCGGCGCCTTGCTAATTGCGGGCGGGTTTACACTTCTACCGGGTCGCCTGATGCACGCTGTATTTTTCGGCTAGTATTGGCTGCGCTAATATCGTTAAGGGAGAGATACGAGGACTATGACCGGCACGGACACCCAAGGCCTGCGCGAGATCGTTCTGGATACCGAAACCACCGGCTTGGACCCGCGCCAAGGCCACAGGATCGTCGAAATCGGGTGTTTGGAATTGATCAACCATATTCCGACCAACCGCCATTTTCACCGATACATAAATCCCGAGTGTGATATCTCCGATGAGGCAGTGGCGGTCCATGGATTGACCCGGGAGAAGTTGGCGAAGGAGCCGATTTTCGCCGCAATCGCCGGCGAGTTCCTCGATTTCATCGGGGATTCTAAGCTCGTCATTCACAATGCGGATTTTGATGTTGGCTTCATCAACGCTGAACTGGCGAATCTTGGGCTTCCACGAGTGCCTTCAGAACGCGCGACCTGTACAGTGAAGCTTGCGCGCCGCCGCTTTCCGGGGGCACCCGCCAATCTCGATGCGTTGTGCCGTCGCTTTGGTGTCGACAATTCGGGACGCGCATTGCACGGGGCTTTACTCGATGCCCAACTTCTCGCTGAGTGCTATGTTGAGCTTCTGGGTGGTCGGCAACACGGCCTGGCTCTAGCGGTCGAAGCGGCGACTGCTAAAATTACCGAGACAGGTAGGGGGGCTTTATTGCGTACCCCACGCGCGCATGGGCCAAGCGAAGATGAACTGGCGGCCCATGCTGCAATGGTGGCGTTGCTGAAGACCCCTGTTTGGCTCGAAAATTAAGCCTGAGAGCGGGGTGACCTAGTTGGGTAGGCTGGTCTGTAGGGGTGATTCACCGGCGGCCTGGCGCTCTGCGAGTTTGCGCCGATAGAGATCCACAAAATCGATTGGGTTCAGCATCAATGGAGAATAGCCTCCATCGCGCGTCAGGTCGGCAATGATTGCGCGCGCAAACGGAAATAGTAGTCTCGGTGCTTCGATAAAAAGGATCGGCTCCATTTGATCTTGGGGAATGCCGCTGATCGCGAAGACGCCCGCATAGGCGAGCTCGACGAGAAATGCGACAATTCCGTCGCGCTTTGCTTCGGCTCGAACGGTAAGCGTGACCTCGAACAATTCAGGACCGACCGTGTTGGCTTGCACACTCAAGTTGAACGAGACTTCAGGCGGCTGAGTCCCCGGCTGACTCATGATTCTGAGCACATTCGGGCTCTCGAACGACAAGTCTTTTATGTATTGCGCATTGACGCTTAGTGATCCGCGTCCATCGGTTTCGGGCGCGCCGTCGCTGGCGCCGTTTCCCGGCTGATCGGTCATCTCGAAATCCCTCTGTGGTGACGGCGGTGGCCTATCATGCCGTATCGGCTGGCACAACCAGGTTTAATTTTACCGATCTAACCGGCGGAAATCGCCGTCGATGACATCTGACCCCCTAGTTGGTTTTTCTGAATGGGCAGTCGGGACTTGTGCTGATAGCCGTTTGAAAATCGAATGCCTAATGCCCGGTACTAGGAGAAGTGCCGCCGCAAGATCGGTTAAGAACCCCGGGATCAACAGTAATAGACCTGCCAGCATCCTCGTGCCGCCTTCCGCGAGTATTGTGGCTGGATTTTCTCGCTGTCGTTGCAGTTTCATGACAGTTACGGCACCAGCGTCGCGCAGCATGATCGCCCCGATGGCGGACGATAGGATGACGAGAATAAGGGTTCGCAAAAGACCGATTGCGCCACCGACAATGATGAAAGTGGCGATTTCGGCCAAAGGAAATAGCAGGACCAGCAATAGCGGCATTGCATCACGCTTGTGAGACCGGACTATCGGCCCTATTTGTCATAAGTGGGTCCGCGAGCGGCACAGTCGCCGCCCAGGTCTCCGTAACATGGTATTATGCTGTCCTCGGTGCCAGTGCTCGCATCCGATATCGACGTTTTATGACCCGATGTCGGAATGTATTCAGCGCGACTGATAGAGGAAAGCGATGAGCGAAAACGGATCAGTGATCGATATTCTTATCTTCGCGGGTATCGCGATTTTTCTTGTTTTCCGGCTGCGCTCAGTACTTGGACGTCGGACGGGAGAAGAGCGCGAACGGCCCAACCCGTTTGACAATGTGCCAGTCCTTCCGTTCCGGCAGGGGCCTGCTGATCAGGCTGGGTTGCGCCCCGCGCTGGTTATCGACAATGATTCAACGCTTCCGCAGTCGCTCGATGCCAAACTGGCCCGAGTGCATGCCGCTGACCCGGCATTTGAGGAAAAGCATTTCATTGCCGGCGCCCGCGCGGCATTTCAGATGATCGTATCGGCATTCGCCGCAGGCGATCTCGCAACGCTACGACCCTTGTTGAGTTCGCATCTTTATGGGGAGTTCGGGCGGACAATCTCTGAGCGGCCGCATCGCGATACGCCGGACTCGATCCGGTTCGATGGGGTAGTCGAAGCGGAAATAGTCGACGCAAGCATGAACGGCCGGGAGATGCAGATACAGGTGCGCTTTGCCAGCCGCCAAATTCATGTCGGTGGAGTCGAAGCACCGGAAGAGGAAACGATCGACCTTTGGAGCTTTTCGCGCGATCTTGGGTCGCGCGACCCTAACTGGCAGCTGGTCGAGACCGCTATCGGCCATTAGGACTGGAGAAGTGTCATCACGTCGGCGCAGAGCCACAGAGGCCGAGAGGGCGTTGTGGGGAGTCGCAATGAAGGATGTGCGTCCACTTGATTCGACTTCAGTTCTACCAATCTTTCCGCCTTTCCCAGAATTACCGCCGACCCAAGAAAGCCCGCGACTTTCTCCAAAGCCTCCCCCGCCGCAGCCACGCGCTCCTGGCGGGGTCGATCGCGCGACGGTTGAAAGACTCAAGCGCGGGCAGATCAATATCGAAGCGCGGATCGATCTTCATGGCCTTGATCAGCGCCAAGCATTCGCAGATCTAATGTGCTTCATCGAAGCTTCCACAAGCGCGGATCGGCGGGCGATTCTCGTTATCACCGGCAAAGGCGCTGTTGGCGGCGGCGTTCTGCGCCGCAATGTTCCGGGTTGGCTCATGTCTTCGCCGTTAGCCGGCCGGATACTAACGGTCCAACAGGCGCATCCACGCCATGGCGGTAATGGTGCCCTCTATGTATTGCTTCGGCGAAAGCCATACAAAGCCCGGGCTGGTTAGGCCCGGGTCAATAAGGGTCGCGTTAGCTCTTTGCGGGGCCGGCGATCTCGATATGTGTTCCGTCTGGATCAGTCGCAAACAAAATGTCCATCGAACCCAGTTTGGTGCGGCCCGCGTCGAGCGTCTTGCCGCCATTGTCCCTGACGATCTTTGCGATCCGATCGACGCTATCGACGCGAAAGGCAATATGGGCCAACCCAAGTTGACTGGCTGAGCCAGCGCTGGCTTTTTTCGGTGCCGCCGGTGTGAAATGGATGAGCTCTAGAACAACGCCGTCTCGCTTCAGGAACCGAATTTCAAGCTTGGCATCGGCTCCTTTGGCACCCAGAACCTTCGCGACTGCGCCAGGCAGCGCGTGAACATCGCCTGCCTCGAAGCCGAGCGCCTGATAGAATTTGGTTGACTTGTCCAAGTCCGCGACCGAAATCGAAACGTTCGCGAACATCGCGCCGTCCGCATCGAGACTGGAAGCTGGCCCGACATCGGCGCGCACAATTTGCGCAGAGCCAAGGAGTGTCGCCAGTCCAATGGCGCTGGCGCCGATAATCAGCGAAATCTTTCCTGTCATGACTTATCCCTCCCTAAATGGTTCATCGATTGAAGCGTTTGTATCGAAGACCATCGGGTTCGTCGACGGATGAAAGTGATGACCGCTGTTGCGCCCGCCTCGGCTTTCGCGCAAAACTTCGCCTGCAATCTTTATGGATAGAGAACCATGCTCAGGCCTGTCGTCGTCACCGCGTTTGCCGTCCTACTTTTGGCATCCGCCTGTACGGATAATTCTGTAACGCTGGTCAGTTCCGACAAGATCGCTGCCTTTAAGGCCGGCAGCACGAATCAAACCGAGGTTGTCGCGACCTTGGGCAAACCGCTGCACACAATTATTGAGGCTGACGGGACCAAGATCGACCAGTATCCAACTGAAGCAGGAGCCTCTGGCGGTTCCATCATTCCCGATTGGCTGGGTGGTGGCGCCCCCCAAAGTTACGGGATGGTCAGCTTCCTCTATGGCTCGGGCGGGACCCTGAAAGACATTAAAACCGCCAAATAACCTGAACTTCGTTTCTCGCTACAAGATGAATTTTGACAGGTCCGCATTCTTGGCTAGAACCCCGACTCGCGTGCGAACCAGCTCCACGTCGATCGTGACCTCCGAGCCAGGCTGATTGTTGGCATCAAAGCTAATATCTTCCAGCAAGCGCTCCAGCACCGTATGAAGACGTCGCGCGCCGATGTTCTCGACAGTTGCATTTATCTCAGCGGACAGTCGCGCCAGTTCATCGATTGCATCATCGTTGAATTTTAGCGTCACACCTTCCGTCGCGAGCAAGGCCTTATACTGCTTGATCAGGCTAGCTTCGGGTTCGAGCATTATCCTTTTCAAATCTGCTTGGTCCAGGGGCTTCAATTCGACGCGGATTGGCAAACGACCCTGCAGTTCGGGTAATAGATCGGATGGTTTGGCGAGGTGGAACGCACCTGACGCTATGAACAAGATATAGTCTGTCTTAATCGGACCGTGTTTGGTGTTCACCACAGTCCCCTCGATTAGGGGCAGCAGGTCGCGCTGAACACCTTCTCGGCTGACATCGCCGCCTCCGCGAAACTCTGACCTGCCGGCGATCTTGTCGATTTCGTCCAGGAAAACGATGCCGTTCTGCTCGACCAGTTCGATCGCCTCGCGCGTGACTCGCTCCTGATCAAGAAGCTTTTCGGCCTCCTCTTGGATTAAGGATTCGCGCGCAGTTTTGGCGGTTAAACGTAGGGTTTTGGTGCGCCCGCCACCCATTTTGCCCAGCATGTCGCTAAGATTGATCATGCCGACGCTGCTTCCGGGCATGCCTGGTATATCGAATGTAGGCATGCCCTGCTGGCTGTCCTGCAACTCAATTTCGATTTCCCGCTCGTCCAGATCGCCATCCCGGAGCTTTTTGCGGAATGAAGAGCGCGTTCCGTCCTGCGCAGTCTTGCCGACCAACGCGTCAAGAAGTCGTTCTTCGGCTGCTTGTTCAGCCTTGGCGGCAACGTCTTTGCGCATCCGTTCCCGTACCATGTTGAGCGCGCTTTCGACCAAGTCGCGGATGATCGAATCCACGTCGCGCCCGACATAGCCGACTTCGGTGAATTTGGTGGCCTCGATCTTGATGAACGGCGCGTCGGCGAGTTTGGCCAGGCGGCGGGCGATCTCGGTCTTTCCCACGCCTGTGGGTCCGATCATCAGGATATTTTTCGGAAGGACTTCGTCGCGCATCGGGCCGTCGAGTTGCTGTCGACGCCAACGGTTGCGCAGCGCAATTGCGACTGCGCGTTTAGCATCATGTTGGCCTACAATGTACCTGTCGAGTTCGGAGACGATGTCGCGGGGGCTGAGTGTGCTCATGACTGTGACGCTGTGCTTTTGCCGATGCTTTCAATTGTGACGTTGGTGTTGGTGTAGACGCAGATGTCGGCTGCAATGGCCATTGCACGCCGCGCGATATCCTCCGCCTCCAGTCCGTCCACCTCGATCAGAGCGCGGGCTGCCGCCAGAGCATAGACCCCACCCGAGCCGATCCCGATGATGCCGCGTTCAGGCTCGAGCACGTCGCCAGTGCCGGTGAGCACCAGAGACACCTCGGCGTCCGCAACGGCCATCATAGCCTCAAGCCGCCTGAGATATCGGTCGGTGCGCCAGTCCTTGGCCAGTTCCACGCATGCGCGGGTCAGTTGGCCCTGGTGCTTTTCCAATTTGCCTTCCAGCCTTTCGAACAGGGTAAAGGCATCTGCTGTGGCGCCTGCGAATCCGGCGATGACGTTGCCGCCCTCGCCGAGCCTGCGGACCTTGCGCGCGTTGGCCTTCATCACAGTTTGGCCCATCGTAACTTGGCCATCGCCGGCAATGACGACACGCCCGTTCCTGCGCACAGAGAGGATGGTTGTGCCGTGCCAGGCACTTTCAATGGAATGTTCTGATTTCATGATCGCGATCATGTGGGATTTCGCAGTCCCGGATCAAGGTTTGGTGTCGGGGCAACCTCACGCTTTGCATCGGCAAGCTTTGCGGCGATGGGGCGCCGGATTGGAAAACGACATGTCGACTCCCGTGAAGATTAGGACTTGTGTCATTCCGAAGACTTAAATCTATGATGGCCGAGACATTGTTGCGACTTGGAGAATTCGATGCGCTTGGTCCTGGTCTTGTTGGGATTCATTTTACTGACACCTTTTTCCGTGGCGCAGGTCTCGGTTAGCCCCGACGAAGATCCGGATAATGTCCTGATTATGCAGTTGAAGGACGGGCAGGTGGTAATCCGCATGCGGCCCGATCTGGCGCCTAATCATGTGAAGCGGATCAAGGAACTGGTGCGGCAAGGGTTTTACGATGGGGTGCCGTTTCATCGCGTCGTCCCAGGGGCATTGGCACAGACCGGTGACCCGACCGGAACCGGCGCGGGCGGGTCCGGCCAAAAATTGAAGGCGGAATTTAGTGCGGAACCTCATATGCGCGGTACCGTATCGATGGCCCGGGCTGACGATCCCGATTCTGCCGATTCGCAATGGTTCATTTGTCTGAAGCCGTCGCCGGACTTCAACCGGCGCTATACGATCTGGGGTAAGGTGATTCGCGGCATGGAGTTCGTAAGCCACATTGAAACGGGCGATCCGGATAGCGGGCATGTGATTAATCCGGATCGTATTATCAGCATGCGGATTGAAAGTGATCCGCCGAGGTTGCCGCCCGAGGCCGCCGCCAAACCCCAGGTAAAAAAGCCGAAGGCAACTTCGCACTGATATCGAAGATTAGCGATTTACGAGTGCAGGTGGGTTTCTTGTCGAGCGAGAAGAGTTGTCAAGTTACCCGCTCGGAAAGCTGCGCTGAACCAAAAACCCTGGGCAAAGTCGCATCCGACTTGAGTTAGAACTTTTCGTTGCGCAGCAGTTTCGACGCCCTCTGCGATTACTTCCAAGCCAAGGCGATGGGCAAGATCAGTGACTGATTGGACAATCGTGCGCGCATAACCTTACCAGGCCCTTCAATATGCTTCTCCTTCTGCC
>PLTD01000226.1 GCA_003165335.1 Rhodospirillales bacterium
TAGGGTCCGGACTCAATTGATCCACCAGGTTATTGCGGCGGCGAGAAGAATTGCGGACAGGAAGATGTCTGCACGCTTGTCGTATCTGGTTGCGATGCGGCGGAAGTCCTTGAGACGGCAGAACATGCGCTCGATGACGTTTCGGCCTTTATAAGCTGTTTTGTCGTAGCGATGAGGATGCTTGCGGGTCGGATTTGGCGGGATCACGGCCTTGATACGACGTGCGGCCAGTTCGTCGCGTAAGCTCTTGGCATCGTAGGCTCGATCGGCCAGCAAGCGGCGCGGATTTCGGATCATGCCGATGAGGTCGCGTGCACCGACTAGGTCGTGGGTGTTGCCCGGGGTAATCAGGAAGGCCAGGGGACGGCCGATATCGTCAGTCAGCGCGTGGATTTTCGTGGTCTGCCCGCCCCGCGATCGGCCGATCGCATTGTCAAAGGCCCCCCTTTTGCGCCAGCTGCGGAGCGATGGGCTTTGACGTAGGTGGAGTCCACCGAGATCGATCCGTACATGCCGGTCGATCCGGTTAGGGCGTAAAAGATGCCCGTCCAAATCCCTTGCCGGCTCCAGCGGTTGAAGCGGTTATAGACCGTCGTGTAGGGACCATAGACTTCCGGGCAATCGCGCCAGCGCGAGCCGGATTTCAGCATGTGCATGATGCCACTGATAACCCGGCGATCATCCACCCGATGCGCCCCCTTGCGCCCCCGAGGCAATAACGGCTCAATCCGCCGCCATTCCGCATCGCTGAGCCAATAGACCTGCTTTGCCATTCAAGCCTCCCTTCCGCTGAGAAGCTTGAATCACAATCCAATTTCAGATGGAATCCCTATTGAGTACAGACCCTAGTGCCGGCCATCCTGATGTATCGCCAGGCCGGCAGCGAGTAGGAGGCCCTGCTGGTACATTCTGGAGGCCGTGCCAGCGCCACAAGGACGACGGAGCCTGATCTATTCCGAAGGGCGAGATGAAGGGGCGAACACGCCGAGATCGCTGCGCGCCGCGAATTCCTGGAAGAGATAGGTTCCGATCACACGGGTCCCCTTGAACCGCTTAGCGACATCCGTCTGCGTGGGGCAGGCGGATGGTCTCCGCTTCGCTTCGCTCATACGCCACTTTCCTGAGATAGCAGCCTAAGGCTGCGTCTCCTTTTGGAAGACGGGGTCTGCGACCCCCTGACCGTCAAGGCCAAGCCCGGTGGGCAAAAAACGCAGGCCGGGTTGTCGCCCGGATCAAGGCCGGGCTCCGGCCCGCACCACCCCACGTTTTTTGGCCTGTGACGTCCCAGCCCCTGCTCATTGCCGCCTGGCTAGTCGGGTTCATGCGAACCCGTAAGCCAAGGAAGGAACAGGCAATGAAAACGAATATCTATCAGCGCATCACCGATCAAATCGTCAGCGAACTTGAGAAGGGCGTCAGGCCTTGGATGAAACCATGGAATGCCGAGCATGCCGCCGGGCGTATCACACGGCCCCTGCGCGGGAATGGGATTCCCTATCATGGCATCAATGTCCTGATGTTGTGGTCGGCAGCGATGGAGAAAGGTTACGCCGAACCGATCTGGATGACCTTCAAACAGGCAAGAGAGCTGAAAGCCAATGTCCGCAAAGGCGAGCATGGCAGTCTCGTTGTTTATGCCGACAAGATCATCCGTACCAAGGCCGACACCGTCACCGGCGAGGAGGCCGAACGTGCGATTCCGTTCATGAAAGGCTTCACAGTTTTCAATGTTGAGCAAATCGACGGTTTGCCCGAGCATTACTACGCCAAGCCCGCGCCGCGCGTTGATACGATCGAACGCATTGACCGAGCGGAGACGTTTTTCGCGGGCACTGGCGCCGCTATCCGGCACGGCGGCACGATGGCGTTTTATAATGCCTCGCAAGATTTCGTGCAGATGCCGCCGTTCGAGGCCTTCCGCGACGCGGAATCATTTTACAGCACGCTTGGGCATGAGACAGTCCACTGGACTCGCCACAAATCGCGCCTTGACCGTGATTTCGGTCGCAAGCGCTTTGGCGACGAAGGCTACGCCATGGAAGAACTTGTCGCCGAACTTGGCTCGGCGTTTCTGTCCGCCGATCTCGATTTGACGCCGGAGGTTCGCGAGGATCATGGATCTTATATAGAATCGTGGATCAAGGTGCTCAAAGATCACAAGCGTGCAATTTTCTCCACTGCATCCCATGCCCAGCGCGCGGCAGACTTCCTGCACGGCCTGCAGAAATCCGTCTCCACCCAGGCGGACGCCGCTTAAGCGTCCGCCATGGCGAAGCCCGACATCATACCTATTGGCGGTCACGACTATTGCGGGCAGGAGATTTGCCAAGTCCGGCGCCAACAGCTTGAGGAATAGAACGCTGCCCAGCCACCGCAGATTGCCCTGTTCGAGCTCAAGCACTATTGCTGTCCGGCGGCCGAACGGACCGCCGCCGGCCGCTACGCCGAGCCGATCCTTTTTCGAGGACATGCTTGCGCGCCGATAAAGCACAAGATGATTGCAAATTCACTTTAGTCTCGCCCTGCGGCGCGTCCCGCACCGCGCTCGCATTGCCAGCCGTTCGCGCGTTGTCCGACGTCTAGACGGAGGCTAAGCGTGTTGGTCGCTCATTTCGGATGATCCTTTCGATAAGCAA
>PLTD01000118.1 GCA_003165335.1 Rhodospirillales bacterium
CACGGCGTCAGCGCCAAGCATCTGCCGCGCTACCTGCGCGAATGGGCCTACCGCTTTAACCGACGCAACCTGACCGAGGGCCTCGACCGCTTTCTGATCCGCCGCGCCGTCGAATGCGCAACCATCACCTACGACCAGCTCATCGCCGGAAACGCCAGCGATGGGGCTAAACGGAATAGGCGAATTCCCGCTCACATTCTGCTACCTGCTTCAGCTTGATAGGGAGATTAGTCCAATGTCCTTTATCACATACTGACGGCAATCAAGCCGAAGCACGTGTCTTCCTAAGTAAAAAGGTCTGGGAGTTATTGCCTAGAAGAATACACGTCCAGCCACGTTTGAGCAGCCTTACCAGGCTGCCCACCCTCTGCCGCCGCTTTTTTCCACCACTGAATCGCTTGATTTATGTCCCTCGGCACACCTTTTCCTCGCATATACCGAACACCAAGCTGGTTCATGGCTTGGGCATCTCCGGCCTGAGCAGCTTTCAGGAATAATTGGGAGGCCTTGACTTGATCTTCGGGGACGCCAAAAGAGCCGTCAGCACCATACATAATACCTAGCTGGGTTATTGCGGGCATGTAATTCAAATCTGCCGCCTTCTGAAACCAAATAACCGCCTTAGAATAATCCTTTAACTGTCTACCCGGGATGTCGTGGGCTCCGAAATAAATCCATCCAAGCTCGTTCATTGACTCAGCACTACCAGCCTCGGCCGCTTTTTCATACCAGTGTATGGCTGAGTTAAAATCGAGTTGGTCCTCTGCTTGCTTCGCTTTAGCGACGGATTGATCCTGTGATCCCGGAACTTGTTGTGCTGCGGCAGCCCCCATAAGAAACAGGCCAACCACAACCCCGGCGAAACGTGGCGCACGGTGCATCGTCTTCACTCCCATCCGTCAATACGTCGCGAAGAAGCTCGCCGCCTTCTCCGGGTTGTAGCCGCGCCGGTCATACAGCTTCGTTGTGCTCGGGTCACGATGCCCGGCCGCCTTCTGCACGTCTTCGAGCTGCGCGCCGTTCTCCAGCGCCGTGGTGATGAACGTGGCGCGCATCGAATGCGCCGAGTAGCCGCGATCGAGCCCGAGCGCGCCTGCGTATTTGCGGAGCACGCGGTCGATCGCGTCGGCGTCCATGCGCCGGCGTTCGTCTTGGCGCTTGCCATTGTGCCTGAGCGGCCGGAACAGCGGCCCCTCGCTGTCGCCGGCGTGGCCTGCCAATTCCAGATAAGCCCTAATCCGCGCGGCCGTCTGCGGATTGATCGCGAGTGCATCGCGACGCCCGCCTTTGCGCGTCACGCGCAGCGAGTCATAGCCGCGGTTCTGGTGTAGGTCGCCGACCTTGAGCGCGGCGATTTCGGCGCGGCGCAAGCCGACCTGCAGGCCGACCGACAGGATCGCCCGATCACGCAGGCCGGCAACGCTGTCCTCGGCCGGCGCGTCGAGAATCTTTCGTGCCTGCGCCTTCGAAAACGCCAGCGTCGTACCCTCGTCGCGATTGACCGCCGGCCGCGCGATTTCGGCGACCGGGTTGCGCGCGGCGTGCCCGTGCAGCACCAGGTGCTTGTAGAGGGAAGACAGTGCCGCGAGCCGCCGGCGGATCGTCGACGGCGCGGCGTGCTCGCTCTCGCGCATGTGGCGCTCCCAGGTGATGACGGCCTTGTGGTCGGCCTGGCGTAGCTCGGCCGCCGTCGCGATCCCGAGCGTGCGCATGAAGTGCTGCACGTCGAGCCGGTAGGCGCGGCGCGTGCGCGCGCTCTTCTGACTGGCGAGCCAGATGTCTTCCTCGGGGATCAGCGCGAGCTGATCGAGCGTCGTTAGCCGGACGGCAGCGCCGGCAATCGGCATGGGCAAAGCGGGTTCGTTGGTCATCGTCTGGGCTCCTAGATTCGCGCGGGGTCTAGGCCCGCCCGACACAGGCGCGCGGCAATCTTCCGCATCTTGGCAAATTCGGTTCCGTAGGACGGCGCGACCCCGACCCCTTCGCAGAACTCCTTGGCCGTCATCGTCTGAAGCAAATCCGCGTACTTGATGATCTGAAGGTGCAGCTCGGCCGTGTAGTCGTTGCGCGGGGCACCGTCGATCGCCCGCTTGATGCTCGTGAAAACCTCGTTGGTGTTCATGGTGACTCAATCTCATGAGAGTGACGTTCGAGGAACCTTATATAATAGCAAAAAGCTTTTAGCAATTTGCTATTTGCTATTTGCTATTTGCTAGATAAGCCGGTTTTCTCTTCGTGATAAACCGGATTATCACGTGGGGACCGAGGCGCACCCGCAACGCCGGCACAGAAAGACTGTCCACCATATCTTGGGTCGGTTCGTAGAACGTCCCGCCGACGACTCGGGCGATAACACCACATCTGGGGAGCCGCACCCGGCACCCCGTGGGTTGCTGCTCATGGAACAGACTTGTGGAACGAAAAAGCGAAAGCAGCTCAAGGCGTTAGGTTTGTTCCGAATGTCTTGAGATTTGGACACGCCCTGCCCTCTGATGGGCCGTTCGATTTGCGTCACCAGAGTACGAATCCGGGCTGTGGACGACTCGCGGCGCTGCCGGCGCGGCCGTCACCAGAGTACGGGGGATAAGTCCTGATTCGGGGGAAAAGTCGCGGGCCGAGTCGGTGTTATCGAGGCTTCGGCCTGAGTGGTGGGCCAACCACTTCAACGGCTTCCGGCCGCTTCGTCCTGATCTCCGCTGCCACCCGTGCAATGGCGTCCTGCACGGATTTAGACGCGGTGCCGATAACACCATGATTGGGCTGGTTGAGAAACGGGAAATAGGCGGAGTTGATCGGGAGTGGTGCCATACGGCCGGGGTTGAGCAGGAAGGGCTTGTTATGGCCCATTTTGGCCGCCTTCTCAGCGTCGAAATGAATGATCCCTTGGGGCCTCGGCGGATCGCGAACCTGCGAGGTCGTATAGGCAACCAAGGCGACCTGCCCGACGCCCGCCACGCCGGTAACAGCGATGACATAGGTAGCGTGAGGACTAGGGCCGGGCTGGATAGGGTTTTCACTGGTCGGGAAGTTGCACCAGACCCAAGCCCCCGGCCCGAAGGGTGGCGGGTTCAAGATTTCGGAGCGGTGCCGAGGATCAGGGCTACCAGCTCGCAACGGCTGGCATAAGATTCCTCCGTATCGTCGTCGTAGCGTATCACAACATGCTCATGCTCCCGGCCGATCAACTCGGGCGGCGTCAACAGGCACGGGGTGGGGTCCAGCTCGGGCGGTACGGCCACCTTGGGCTTCGGCGTCGTGGGAAACGACATGGTGTTGCGGTGTGCGGTCATGCCTATAAAGATCGCCTTTAGGCGGCGCGAGCGCAAGGGGTGCGTGTCGCCCGGTCGAGGTCCGCTGTTGCTGCCGCCGTCAGTACAACCCGCATTATGGGTAGCGGCGTTGCAACTCCACAAGAACGTCGCCAGCGTCCCGGCCGTCCTTGATGTCTTCGTCCAGCGTTTCAAGCCGACGATCCAGCTCGGCCGCCTGTGCCGGTGTCAACTGCGGTAGTGTCAGTTTCAAATGTACACCAAAGGGTTAAAGGTCGCCGTCTTTGCGCTGTTTGGGCATTAGGCCGCCGAAGATCGCCATGAGCAATCCACCATAGAAAATTACGGAGGCAGTGACGTTGGTTTGGTGCAACCCGGAGAGCCAAAGCTGATGACAGTTGCCGGTTCCAACCAGCATGAGACAACGATAGCCACCGGCTGGCGTATTATTGCCGAACGTGTGAACCACTTCGCTGTGCCACCAAAGCGCCGTTCCCACGGCGATTAACAACCCAACTCCCATAAGCGGTAGTTTCATCATGTCCGCCCCCCCTGTGCGGCTTCACCATACCCGAGCTGTGATAAGGATCGAGCGGAATCATTGACAAAGGGAATGAACGGCGAGACACAAGCAGCGCGTCATGGCCTCGGCCGTGGCGTTCTAGCGGGGCGGGCGGTCGCTTTGGAACGGTCGCCAACCGGCTTTCGGCCGCGCCGTTCTGCGGCGTCCTAAAGGGGGCTGCACGTAGCCCCCTTTTTTATGCCGGCGTGTCAGGCTCCGGTTTTACCAGTCTCGGCGGAACTGTTCGCCTATGCCAGACTGTTAGGACGCCTTATAGTCAAGTTCCGTTGTGCCCTCGGAATTGATGTCAGCCGCATCTATCTCTAGCTCGGTCCCGGCGATCACCACGCCGTCATAAGAAGATATAGCGCTTAGGGTCGCGTAACGACGGGCCTCAACATAATCACCAGCCGATACAGACCAGACTTTATAACGCGATACCTTGACGGTTTTCATAATAATGACCGTAATCTATTGTGTTGTTGACGCGCAATTAGTTGTAGAGCCATAGCTATTGCAATTGGTGTTTGTGGTCACTGGTTTAGAGTTCTGGATTGCCTGCATCTGTTGCTGATAAAGCGATTGCTGATTTTGCTGCTGTTGCTGCTGATTCTGCATGATCATTTGAAATGCCTGCATTCGCATTTGTTGCCGCTGCATCATGCAACTGCCGAAGCTATCAGTGCCGGGGGTAAAGCCATACGAAGCGCAAACCTGATCGTCTGGTTTAGAACACCCGGCTAGGGCAAAGATCGCCCCAATAAGCACAAAGCGCAGAAGCGCCGATTGCCTCATAACCCAGCTCCGTAAGTGTCCTCGGCGCGTCGATCGTGCGGCCGTTGGGTTCGTTGGGGCAAAGGTACGAAACGCGACATAGAAAATCCCGCATCGCACTGATCTTTGTACTATTCTCGGGATTTGTTCGCCCCCAAAAGCCGTGCCTTTCGGGCACGGTCAAATTGGGGTTTAGAGGCGCGCGCGTTCACCAAGAGCTTTTGGAATCGCCAGATACAGACGGCGCAGGCGACGATAGCGCTCAGGACGGTGTCCGGGCGCGACTTTCGCCTCTTTTAACCCCTGGAGGCTTCCAATTTCTCGGTGTTGCCTGAGCCGAGCATCGCTTCAAATCCTATGTCGCGTTTCGTACCTTTGCCGGGATTGACCCCAACCTGATGATCCCGCAAACGGAAAAACAGGCCATAAGGAAAGTGGCGAAAGCCTGCTCGATGCGTGGTGCCGCGAATGGCCGGGAACTGTAGGGGATTGTCGCCCAGCCGCGTCAGAAGGGCCTCGTACTCATCGAGAAAACGCGCCGCAAGCCCCTCGACCTGATTGTCGTACCAGCGTGTCGCTAAATCGAGGTCCGCTGTTGCCGCTGCCGTCAGTACAACCCGCATTATGGGTAGCGGCGTCGCAACTCCGCGAGAACGTCGCCAGCGTCCCGGCCGTCCTTGATGTCTTCGTCCAGCGTTTCAAGCCGTCGGTCCAACTCGGCCGCCTGTGCTGCCGTCAACTGCACGTCGTTGGCGTCGAGGCTGTCCCAAAGCTGTCCGATGAGGTCTAACCGCTCCTGCGGCGACAGGCTTTCAATATCGATCGTCGTCATGATGCTGAATATGAGGTTGCCAGGCCATGTTGTCCACTGAGGCAGTGGCAGTTTGAAATGGATTAAAGGTCCCCGCCTTTGCGCTAGCTGGCCGTCCACGGTCGCCCGGCTCCCTTCACTTCAACGATCTGCGTCCGTAGCGGCTGGATCTCCCCCTACTGCGCCGGCACGGTGATGGTGCAGCGCTGCTCCGTCT
>PLTD01000049.1 GCA_003165335.1 Rhodospirillales bacterium
CGGCCTTCGGCGGCGCGCGGCGTGATGAGGAAAAGAGCCGCGCCAAGGAGCGCATCTTCTCCTTCCGCTCGGCCAACCATGTTTGGGACCCGAAGCGTCAGCGGCCCGAGTTGTGGCGGCTCTATAACGCGCGCAAAAACAAGGGCGAATCGATCCGCGTCTTCCCGATCTCCAACTGGACCGAACTCGACATCTGGCAATATATCTATCTGGAGAAAATCCCGATCGTGCCGCTCTATTACTCAGCACCCCGACCGGTGGTCGAGCGCGACGGCAACCTGATCATGGTCGACGACGAGCGTATGCGGCTCAACCCCGGCGAAGAGCCGGTGGTCAAGAATGTCCGCTTCCGTACGCTTGGCTGCTACCCGTTGTCGGGCGCGGTCGAGAGCGACGCGGTCACCTTGCCCGATATCATTCAGGAAATGCTTCTGACCACGACGTCCGAGCGCCAGGGTCGCGCCATCGACCATGACAGCGCCGCGTCCATGGAGAAGAAGAAGCGCGAGGGGTACTTCTAATGGCGCATGTATCAGACCTGATCGAAGCCGATATCGAGCAGTATCTTCAGTCGCACCAATATAAGAGCCTGCTGCGCTTCATCACCTNNTCACCTGCGGCTCGGTCGATGACGGTAAGAGTACACTGATCGGGCGCCTGCTGTACGAATCCAAGATGATCTTTGAGGATCAGTTGGCAGCCCTTGAGGCCGATAGCAAGAAGATGGGCACCCAGGGGCAGGAGATCGACTTCGCGCTTCTGGTCGACGGATTGGCCGCGGAACGCGAGCAGGGCATCACGATCGATGTCGCCTATCGCTTCTTCTCGACCGACCGGCGAAAGTTCATCGTCGCCGACACGCCCGGCCACGAGCAATATACCCGCAACATGATCACCGGCGCATCGACCGCCGACCTGGCCGTGATCCTGATTGACGCCCGCAAAGGCGTGCTGGTGCAAAGCCGCCGGCACTCCTATCTGGTATCGCTGATCGGCATCAAGCAGGTCGTGCTTGCCGTCAACAAGATGGATCTGGTCGGCTATTCCCAGGAAAAATACGACGCGATCGTGGCCGAGTATCTGGAATTCGCCAAGCAAATCGGGCTCGAGAACATCACGCCCATTCCGATGTCGGCCTTCAAGGGCGACAATATTACCGACAACAGCCCCAACATGCCCTGGTACAAGGGCCTGCCGCTGATGCCGCATCTGGAAACCGTGCCGATTGCGACGGAAAATCCCGATGCGCCCTTCCGTATGCCGGTGCAGTGGGTGAACCGCCCGAACTTGGATTTCCGCGGCTTCTCCGGCGTCATCACTGCCGGCACGGTCAAGGTCGGCGACCAGTTGAAAACATGGCCATCGGGCAAGGGAAGCACTGTCGCCAGTATCGTTCTGGACGGCGAGATCCCTGAGGCGACGTCAGGCCAGTCGGTCACGATTACGCTCAAGGACGAGATCGACATCAGCCGCGGCGATATTCTGGCTTCGGCAGGTTCACCGCCCGGGGTCTCGGACCAGTTCGAGGCGACGATCATATGGATGAACGAACATGCTCTGCTGCCGGGCCGTCCCTATCTCTTGAAGATCGGGGCGCGCACGGTCAGCGCAAATGTTTCGACCATCAAACACAAGGTCAACGTCAACACGCTGGAGCATCTGGCGGCCAAGTCGCTCGAGCTGAACGAGATCGGCATCTGCAATATCGGCCTGGAACAGGCGATCGCCTTCGATCCGTATCTTGAGAACAAGGATACAGGCGGCTTCATCCTGATCGACCGTCTGTCGAACGAGACGGTTGGCGCAGGGCTCATCCACTTCGCCCTGCGTCGGGCCCAGAACATCCACTGGCAAGCGGTCGACGTCGACAAAAAGGCCCGTGCTTCGCAGAAGTCGCAGAAGTCCTGCGTCCTGTGGTTCACCGGTCTATCGGGCGCCGGCAAATCGACGATCGCCAACCTGGTCGAGAAGAAGCTGTTCGCCATCAACCGGCACACTTATCTGCTGGACGGCGACAATGTTCGCCATGGCCTCAACCGCGACCTGGGCTTCACCGATGTCGACCGGGTGGAGAATATCCGCCGCGTCGGCGAGGTGGCCAAGCTGATGGCCGACGCCGGCCTGATCGTTCTGACAGCCTTCATTTCGCCCTTCCGGGCCGAGCGCCGGATGGTGCGCGATATGCTGAAGGCGGGCGAATTCCTGGAGGTCTATGTCGATACGCCGCTCAACGTTGCGGAAAGCCGCGACGTGAAGGGCCTCTACAAAAAGGCGCGCAAGGGTGAAATCAAGCACTTCACGGGCATCGATTCGCCCTATGAGGCACCGGAAAGCCCCGACATCCATGTCGATACGACTTCGTTGACGGCGGAAGAGGCGGCGGACCAGATCGTTCACAAGCTGGAAGAGCTGGGCTTTCTGACCGGGGGTGCGTCTTGAACCTCGCCGATCTGTTGACCAAGCTGCGTCCCGTGGCGCAAGAGGCCGGTCGCGAGACCATGCGCTTTTACGGTGCACCGGAAGCAACCTGGAAGGAAGACGGCAGCCCTGTCACGGCCGCAGATACCGCGGCCGAGGCGGTGATCCTGCCGGTCCTGCGGGCACTGACCCCGGATATTCCGGTTATCTCCGAAGAGGAAGCCGCCGCCGGCACCAGTCCTGAGGTCAAGGGCAAGCGGTTCTGGCTTGTCGATCCCCTGGACGGTACCAAGGAATTCATCAAGCAGAACGGCGAATTCACGGTCAATATCGCGCTGATCGACAATGGCGTGCCGGTATTGGGCATCGTCCATTCTCCTGTCACCGGTGACACCTATGCCGCTGCCGGTCCTGGTACCGCGACATTGGCGTTGGCAGGCGGCGAACCCAAGCCGATCAGTGTGCGCAAGCCGCCTGCCGAGGGCGTCACCGTCGTTGCCTCTCGCTCGCATGGCAGCGGGCCCGAACTGGACGCGTTCTTGGCGGGACTGAAGGTGGCGGAGCTTCGCTCCGCCGGCAGTTCGATCAAGCTATGTCTGGTTGCGCGTGGTGACGCGGACATCTATCCGCGTCTTGGCACGACCATGGAATGGGACATCGCAGCCGGGCATGCCGTGCTGCTGGGTGCCGGAGGGCGGGTCGAAACCGTCGACGGCAAGCCTTTCCTTTACGCCAAGCCCGAATTCCGCAATCCTCATTTCGTCGCCTACGGCGATTGGAGTCGCTGAACCGGGACAGGGCATGGCGGGCAACGGGATCAAATCAAGCCGATATGAATTCGACGATACAGACCGCAAGATTCTCGAGCTTCTGAAGGCGAACGGCCGCGCGACAAATCAAAAAATCGCGCGGTTGCTGAAGATTTCGGCCGCGACGGTCAGCGCCCGGATTCGCCAAATGGAAGACGCAAAGGCGATGAAGGTGGTGGCCGCGACCGATTTTGCGGCCTTCGGTTATAATATTCTAATCGCGATCGGCGTCGAAGTGCAGGGGCGCCCGGCTGAGGACGTGGCCAAGGAACTGGCCCGGTTGCCGCAGATATTGTCGATCAATCTTGTGACCGGCGCCAAGGACATCGAGATCTTGCTGGCGGTTCAGCAATTCTCGGAACTGTCGGATTTTCTGCTGAACGATATTGCGGCGATTAAGGGTGTCAGAAGCCTGTCTCCGGCGATCGCGGTCGATATTGTGAAGTTTGACTTCGACATAGCGCCCTTGTCATGAGCGGCTCGCGTTATCAACTCGACGCCTTCGACCACCAGATACTCGAGGTTCTGGCCGGCGATGCTCGCCTCAGCAACCGCAAGATTGCCCAGACGTTGGGTGTAACGGAAGGTACGATCCGCGGACGGCTCAAGCGGCTGCAGGAGGAAAATTACCTGCGCTTCACGGCGATTACCGCGCTGTCCTACCTTGGAAACCCTTTGCTGGTTTTCATCGGCGTGACAGCAGAGCAGGGACGGGTCAAGGACGTGGCGCAAGCTATTGCCGAGATGGCCGGTATCCGCAGCGTCATCATCACACTCGGACGGTTCAACATCCATGTCGTCGGCATGTACGGCAGCCTGGAAGAGGTTCTGGGCGTCGCCAACAATGCCATATTGGCGCTGCCCGGAGTGCGCCATGTCGAAACTTCGATCTCGGTCAAACAGCTGAAATATGATTCCCGGCTCGCAAAGATTACCCGCCCATTCGTGCCGTCGGACGATGACGAGGATTAACCGACCGGTAGGGAACTCCTCGGGTAGGTGCCGAAAGGATTGGGTAGCCGCCTGCGCTGCAACCTGAGCCCGCTGGGCATCCCAAGCAGCCCTGTTTTGGCCCGACTGCCGCTGAAGTTCCTGCAATGCGGGGGTATCAGTAAATTACTGAACTACTGGCGAGAAGAGTTTTCGAGCCGAGTGTTGGAAACGGTCGGCTGACTGCTGCAAATCAGCGGTATGATCAGAGCCAAACCTGTCCCGACAGTTCGCAGTTAGTCGGCCTATTGCGTGGCTATCCGCTCCAGCGCCAATCCCACGGCCGTGCCCGCCAACAGCATGCGGGCGAGGTAGCCCAGGCAATGCGCGGCGATAATCTTTGCATCGATCTTTGTGAAAAAGCCGTTGATGACGATCACCACCAGAGGTCCTGCTATCCAGGCCAGGACGGCCAGGACCAATCCCGCGGCGATCGACTGAGTGTGCGCGACGATACAAAGCCCGCCCATGCCGGCGGTCATTGCATACCCTAGAACCGTTGATTTAATGATCGCCGTTCGGTCGCCGCCGTCGCGAGTGCCGGGCCGCCAGATTTCCAGATAGCCATTATAGGCCGCGTGGAACAACAGGCCCATGAACAGCCAGTTGGTAAGGCTGCCCAGCGTGCCGGAAACGACGATCGCCGCGATGATCATCCACACAAGCCAAAACTACATCTCTAGCTTGTAGTAGGATGGGGACTTTTAGCCGTCCGGCAGCATGCGGGAGAGGACGCCGTCGTGCCATACATAACGATGGAATAGGGCCGCGGAGGCGTGCAGGCCTGCAAGTCCCAGGATGATCCAGCCGATTGTGGCATGGATGCCTTGCACCTGATGGGCCAGGGCGCGGTTGCCAGGTTCGTAGGCCGGGATTGTAAACAGGTTGAAAATGCTGTCGCCCTGCACCCAGCTCAGCGCCATCCCGACAAGCAGCATCGCCGCCACAAGGACATAGAGGCTCCAGTGGGCGCCCTTAGCGATCAGGTTCAATACCCCTGTGTCGGCCGGCGGCAACCGGCGGCCGCCCGTCAGGCGCCAGACGCTCCGCCCGAACAGGATCACCGCCAGCAGCAGGCCGATCGTGATATGCACCGACCGCGCATCGACCTTGAGCGGCCCCTTGGGAAACCAATCGATAGTATGCGCGCCTAGCCATTGGGCGGCGACCAGAATGGCGGTCGCCCAATGGAATACCATCGTACCTGTATCGTAGCGCGCTGCGCTGGTGCTTACAGGTTGCATAATCGTCCGAGTGTTTTACCGGCGGGAAGACTTCGCGGTGTGGGCGAACGCGGTGACCAGGCGCTCGCCCCCAATCGCGTTCAGTGATGTTCCTCTTTCCCAGGCGCAGCATGCTGAGCCGGGGCGGCATGCGCGGGCGCCGCATGTTGTGCCGGGGCAGCGCGGGGCGCCTGACGGGGCGCCGCATGCTGCGCGGGTCGCGCCATCTGCGGCCGGGGTTGAGCGGCCGGTCGCGGTGCTCTTGGCGCGGCGGCCTGTCTTGGGGCCGCCTGTCTTGGAGCCGCGGCGGGTGCGGCCTGTCGCTCGGCTGCCGCATGGGGTGCTGCCGCCTCACGCGGAGCATGAGCCGCCGCAGCGGGACGGGCCGCGTGTTCGGCTTGCGCCGCACCGGCTGCAGGGGCCCCGGCTGGGCGGGCGCCTGCCGCATGTTCGGTAGCGGCTCCGGCTCCGCCCGCGGCGGGACCGCGAACGGCTGCGGAATGGGCTGCCCCCGGGCCGGCGGAGCGCGCCGCAACGCCATGGCTGAAGTCACCCGGCTTCGCGGTGGCGGCGATCTGCGGACGGCCGTGGTTTGCCGTTGCCCGCATGGCCGGATTGGATGCCGCGCCGTGAATATGCTCGGTTTGCGCGGCTGTCGCACCGACATGCTGCGCATGTTCGGCAGCCGCCTGCTGGGTTGTCGGCTGCGCCCGAACGCCGCCATTGCCGCCATTGAAGCTGACGTGGCTCATTGCGCCGTGAGAGGCGTTTTCGCTGTAGGCATTGTCGAAATGCCTGCCGCCAAAATTATTGTAGTTGCTATTATATGCAAAGGCGCCGCCGTTCCAACGGCCGCCGAAGAAACCGAAGCCGTTATAGCCGAAGCCGTAATTGATCCCGCCGTAAAACCCGACCTCTGGGCCCCAATAGCCTTCGTGAAAACCATAGAAGCCGTCGTTGAAGCCCCACCAGGCCGGCGTCCAATACACACCGACGGAGGGTGGCTCGACCCAGGTGCCGGGAACCCAGTAATAACCGCCGTCATCGGAATAGGCCCAGTAGCCAGGTGTCCAGATGTAACCAGACTCGGGGATCGGCGGCTGCACATAGATGGGCAGGGGCGGTGGGGCGATCGGCACGGATATGCTGACGGCGACCTGCGCCGATGCTGGCGTAAATGCCGGAACACTCATTGCAAAGCCGAGGATGAGCGGAATGTAGTAGGGTGAAAAACGCATCTCTAGAGCCTCCATATGAAGGCGCCCGAATGTCGCCCTTTTTCACAGCTTAACGCTGCCGGAGCGGGTTTTACGCCTTTCCGCAGCATTAAATTGCCGTAATGCGCAACCAACGCTGAACCTCTGTTGATAGTTCCGCACAAAAGTGCCGCGGAGCCTGCGCCGCTTATGCGGGGTGAGCTCGGTCCGGAATGGGTCTTTCGTTTACAGAAACGTATCCATCACAGGCGCACCGAGGAACGAGCCGCCGAGTGTCAATCCAGCCAGGTTGGAGTTGTTTGCGATATGCGCACGACCGGCCTTAAGGTCCAGCCATTGGCGAACGATCGCATTGTCATTGAATATTCCGCGTGCGCCCGACAGAAGCAGCAATTCGTCCACCAGCTCCGAACAGCGGCGGGAAACGCGTGAGGCCTGGTATTTGTAGAAGACACGCTGATCTGCAGGAACATCCTTGCCTTGGCGCACCAAGGCCATCATGTCGTCGAACACCTTCATCAGGGTAACGCGCATCCCCTCCAGCTCCGCCGCAGTTGTTGCGGCCGCGGACAGGGCAAACGGATCGGCCTTCGTCGCCATACCTGTGTTGGTCGAAACACGGCTTTTGGCGATTTCCAGAAAGCTGTTGAGGGCATCTTGCGCGGCACCGATAGATGCTGTTGAGACCGCGCGGGTGAAGACCGCCGCCCAAGGCAATTTAAATAGGTCGCCAGTATTTACCGCCTGACCCGGGTTGCGGCACAAAAATCCGTCCATCGCCTTATGCGTGCGATGCTCCGGCACAAAAGCGCGCTCCACCTTTACGTCGTGGCTACCCGTGGCCTTGAGACCGAAGGTGTGCCAGGTGTCGAGGATCTGATAGTCGCTGCGCGGTACCAGGAAGGTACGATATTCGGGTGGTCCACCGGCTTCGGGGAAAATCAGCGCGCCCAGGAATACCCATTCGCAATGGGCACAGCCGCTCGAGAAGCCCCATTGTCCAGACAGATAATAGCCGCCTTCGGCTTTCTCCACCTTGCCGACCGGCTGGTAGGAAGATGATACCAGAGTGGTTGGATCTTTCGACCAGACATCTTCCTGCGCCTGAAGTGGGAATAGGCCGAGCTGCAGCGGATGCACGCCGACGACGCCCAGAACCCAGGCGCTAGACATGCAGCCCTCGGCGATCGCCATCTGTACTTCATAAAAAACTTGCGGTTCCAGTTCGAATCCGCCCCAACGCTTGGGCTTCAGAATATCGAAGAAGCCGGCCTCCTGAAATTCCTTGATGGTTTCGTCGGGCACCTTGCGGGCCGCTTCCGCCGCCGCCGCACGTGCTTTCAGTGTCGGAATCATAGCCCGGGCACGGGCGACCAATGTCGCTGCCTCGGGAATGATGTCCTTGGCATGCAGCCCTGGTATCGATGTCGCCATAACCCCGTCCTCCGTGATATCGCTGATGCACGCTGCCAAATTAGGCCGCCGATCAATTCGTAATATTTATAGTTCTAATTTACGCATATTCAAGATATTTCGTTCATTCACTGCTGTGAACGATTGGAAATCTTGCCTTTGGCGACATATCATGCGTATCTCTGCACTGCCGACCGCCGATTGGCCGCAGTATGCGTAGAGCAAGGGGCGTTTGTCTACGTGTGTCGATTGACGGCGGCAGAGGCGCTGACTAGAAGTCGCATTGATCGGACTGCCGCAAGAGCGGTCCCAAACGGGATGATTTCCGTCAAACCCGCGCAGCCCGCAGCGCATCGAGAGGATCATGGACTTCCGGTTCACCGAAGACCAACTGACATTCCGGGACGCCGTTCGCGATTTCCTTGACGGAGAATGCACGCCGACCAACATTCGCGCGCTGATCGACAGCGCGGATGGTGGGGCTACCCATTTCCGAACGGCGTTGGCCGGGCTCGGCCTGACTGGGCTGCCGATCGCCGAGGAGCACGGCGGATTGGGCATGAATGAACTCGATGCCGTTCTGGCTGCCGAAGAATATGGTCGCGCCGCCGTGCCAGGCGCTTTGTTCGACAGCATCGCGGTCGCTGGGCCTTTATTGGCAGCCGCATCACCCGATCTCGCCGCCGAATGGTTGCCCAAGCTGGTAGCGGGCGACGCGACGATTGCGCTGGGCCACGCGCTCAACCCTTTCGTTCTGGATGCTGCGATCGCGGACTTACTTCTGCTTGAACGGGACGGGGCCCTTTATGCTGTGCCTAAATCCGCAGTGACTCTGATCGAAACACCTTCGGTCGATCCGTCACGGCGGCCGTCAAAGGTTGAATGGGAGCAATCGGCGGGCGAGAGAATTCTGGACGGCGCCAAGTTCGAAGAACTGTGGGCCCAGGCTCTGAACCGCGCCGCTCTTTATACCGCCGCCGATATGCTGGGTGCGACTCAGCGGATGCTCGACATGTCGGTGGAGTATACGCAGAACCGCGAGCAGTTCGGTCGCCCGATCGGTTCGTTCCAGGCAGTCAAGCATCTGCTGGCCGATGTTCAAGTGAAGCTCACCTTCGCGCGCCCTGTTGTTTATTACGCGGCCTATGCGCTGGTTCACGGCCTGCCGCAGCGGTCAGTCCGGATTTCACATGCCAAGGTCGCTGCAGCCGATGCGGCGACTCTGGGCGCGCGTCGCTGCCTTCAGGTACACGGCGCGATGGGTTACACTTGGGAATATGATCTCCAAATATGGATGAAGCGGGTCTGGGCCGACGCTGCGTGCTGGGGCACGTCGGCTTGGCATCGGACGCGTATTGCCGACGCGATTCTGAGCGTTGGCACGGACCTTGGCCCGGGACGTACCTGGGCTGCTTAATGAGGGTCAATGATGACCTGTCGGAGCCATTATGCCTGAAGCCTATATCGTAGATGCCGTTCGTACCCCAGTGGGTCGCCGCAATGGCGGGCTCTCAAAAATTCACCCAGCTGATCTGGGGGCGCATTCGCTGAACGCGCTGATGGACCGCAGTGGTATCGACCCGAACGCGGTCGAGGACGTTATTTTCGGCTGCGTCGATACTCTGGGTCCACAGGCAGGCGATATTGCCCGCACATGCTGGCTTGCGGCCGGCCTGCCGGAAGAAATTCCGGGCACGACCATCGACCGGCAATGCGGGTCGTCCCAACAGGCGGTGCATTTCGCTGCACAGGCCGTCATGAGCGGAACGTCGGACGTGATCGTCGCGGGTGGCGTTCAGTGCATGAGTATGATCCCGATTTCCAGCGCCATGACTCTGGCCGCGCCATTGGGCTTTTCGGACCCGTTCTCGGGTTCGGAAGGCTGGCGCAAGCGCTATGGAGATACCCCGGTCTCGCAGTTCAACTCGGCAGAGATGATTGCCGAGAAATGGAATGCGACACGCGAGGACATGGAATTGTTCGCCTATACCAGCCACAAGCGCGCCATCCGGGCGATCGACGAAGGTCGGTTCATCAACGAGATCGCCCCCTTGGCCGGTATCTCGGTCGACGAGGGGCCGCGACGAGACATCTCGCTGGAGAAAATGGCGACACTTAAGCTGCTCCAGGAAGGCGGTCGGGTCCATGCGGGCGTCGCCAGTCAGATATCCGACGCATCGGCGGCATTGTTGATCGTCTCGGAAAAAGGTCTGAAGACCCACAATCTGAAGCCCCGCGCTCGTATTCATCATATAAGCGTGCGCGCCGCTGACCCCATCTGGATGCTGACGGCTCCGATTCCGGCGACCAAATATGCCCTGCAGAAGGCAGGTATGAAGATCGATGACATCGATCTGGTCGAGATCAACGAAGCCTTCGCCTCGGTCGTTATCGCCTGGCTTAAGGAAACCGGGGCCGACCCTGAGAAGGTCAATGTGAATGGCGGCGCGATCGCGCTGGGCCATCCGTTAGGCGCGACCGGCGCAAGGCTGATGACCACAATGCTGAACGAGCTTGAGCGCACCGGCGGCCGCTATGGCCTCCAGACTATGTGCGAAGGCGGTGGCCAAGCAAATGTCACAATCATCGAACGGCTGAGCTAAGCACAGACTATGTCAGCAGCCTCTGCCGAAGACCGAGCACTGATTCGCGACTCTGCGCGGGGCTTTCTGGCCGACCACGCGACAACGGCCGATGTTCGGCGCTGGATGGCGAGCGAACTCGGTTACGACCGTGATATTTGGCAGCGCGTCGCCGGTGAACTCGGCTGGCCCGGGGTGCCGATGGACGAGGCTCACGGCGGCCTTGGGTTGGGAATAGGCGAAACCGCGTTGTTGATGGAGGAGATGGGCGCGGCTTTGTTCTGCTCACCCTTTCTAGCGACGGTCTGTCTTGCTGGTTCTGCGATTCGCCTGGGCGGCAGCGAGGCGCAAAAGGCGGAATATCTCACGGCGATCACCGCCGGCGAGCTGACCGCAACCCTGGCGGTCAGCGAGGCGTCGGGTAAGGTGGATGCCGCCGGTATCCATGTCGAGGCCATGGCCGACGGCGACTCCTATATTCTCAACGGCGCCAAGCGTTTCGTTATCGATGGGCATAGCGCTGACCTAATCATTGTCGCCGCGCGTCAGCCCGGGACTAAGGGCGAGAAGGGCATCAGCCTGTTCGCGGTTTCCGGCGACGCCGATGGGTTGGTGCGGCAGGTTTTGCCGACGCTCGACCAGACGCGCAGACAGGCAGAGGTGACACTGGCCGATGTGCGGGTGCCGCGTTCGGCCCTGATCGGCGAGGACGGCCACGGCTGGCCGGTTCTTTCCAGCGCGCTGGACCTGGGCATTACCGCATTGGCGGCCGAGCAGGCCGGCGGCGCGCNNAGGCGATCAAGCACCGCTGCGCCGACATGATGGTGAAGGTCGAATCGGCACTCGCCGCGGCGAATAATGCTGCCGATGCGGCAGACGCAGGCGATGGCGAGTTCCCAATGCTGGCGGCGCTAGCCAAGGCCTATTGTTCGGATGCCTTCTTCGCCTGCGCGGGTGAATCCATTCAACTTCATGGCGGCGTAGGTTTTACCTGGGAATATGATCCGCATCTTTTCTTCAAGCGCGCTCGCGCATCGGCAGCCATGCTGGGCAACGCCGACTATTATCGCGAGCGTATCGCCGTCGGGCTGGGGCTTTAGATGACGACCGTTACTGACTCACCCGAAGATCAGGTCTTCCGTACAGAGGCGCGGACTTGGCTAACAGAACAGCTCGAGGGGCCGTTTGCTCATGTCCGCTTCCGTGGCGGGCCGGGCGAAGAGGATGAGGTGTTCGACGAGCGGGTCGATTGGGAAAAGGCGATGGNNTGGCCCAAGGAATATGGCGGCCGTGCCGCGACGCTGTCACAGCAGGTCATTTTTTATCAGGAATATGCCCGCGCGGGCGGGCCGGGCCGCGTCGGCCATATCGGGGAGGGGCTGGTCGCACCGACCATCATCGCCTTTGGTACCGAGGAACAGAAGCAGCGCTTTTTGCCGGGAATCAAGCATGGCACCGAATTATGGTGCCAGGGCTATTCGGAGCCGGNNGATCATCGACGGCCAGAAGGTCTGGACCTCGCTTGCCCACAAATCGGGCTGGTGCTTCGTCATCTGCAAGACCAAGCCCGAGGCAGCGCGCTATCGCAACCTGTCATTCCTGCTGGTGCCGATGGACCAGCCAGGGATCACGGTGAAACCGATTGTCCAACTGACCGGGACATCCGAATTCAACGAAGTGTTCTTCGACGGCGCACGCACGCCGGCTGAATATATCGTGGGCGCCCCCGGCCATGGCTGGAAGGTAGCGATGGCGCTGCTGGGTTTTGAGCGTGGTGCCTCGACACTGGGACAGCAGATCGGATTTGAGAACGAATTCAAGGAAATCCTCGCAGCTGCCCGCGCAAGCGGTGCGGCCAGGGACCCGGTGATGCGTCAACGGTTGGCGCAGTCATGGATCGAACTGCAGTTGGTAAGGTTGAACGCGCTGACCAATCTGAACGAAGGTGCGACCCGCCCTGGCCTGGCTGCCATCAATAAATTATGCTGGGCGACCTGGCATCGCGACGCCGGGGAGCTGGCGATGGTGGTGCATGGGGCCGAGGCAGAAATCTGTGCGGGCGCGCCCTATGCGCTGACACGCGCGCAAAGCCGATTCCTGTTTTCTCGATCCGACACGATCTATGGCGGGACGAACGAGATTCAGCGCAATATCATTGCCGAACAAGGGCTGGGACTGCCAAGAGAGCCGAGGCCTTAGGGATCAATCATGGATCTGACTTTTACCCCAGAGCAGGACGCTTTTCGCGCGGAAATTCGGCAATGGCTCGAGGCCAATGTTCCGAAGGAAAAGCTTCCTTCGCTCGACACCAAAGAAGGCTTCGCCTTACATCGCGCATGGGAGCGCACGTTGCATGACGGCGGCTGGGCGATGGTCAATTGGCCTGTTGAATATGGCGGGCGCGGCTTCGGCGTGGTCGACTGGCTGATCTTTGAAGAGGAGTATTGGCGGGCGGGCGCGCCGCTGCGTGTCAACCAAAACGGCATCTTCCTTCTGGGGCCCTCGCTGATGCATTTCGGCACGCCGGAGCAGAAAGCGCGCTTCCTGCCGCCGATGGCGACCAGCGAAGAGGTCTGGGCTCAAGGTTGGTCCGAGCCAGGCGCGGGCAGCGACATGGCGGCGATTCGCTCTACCGCGCGGCTGGAGGGTGATGAATATGTCATCAACGGCCAAAAAATATGGTCGTCTCGCGCGGTTTTCGCTGACTGGCTGTTCGGCTTATTCCGCTCAGACCCCAACGAGAAGCGGCACAAAGGCCTGACTTTTATCCTGGTTCCGCTGAACGCGCCGGGCGTTACAGTCAGGCCCATCGCGCAGTTGGATGGTGAGACCGGCTTTGCCGAAGTGTTCTTCGACGATGTGCGTGTACCGGTCAACCAGAGGCTGGGTGGGCATAACGAAGGCTGGAGCGTGTTCCTGAACACTGCCGGCGTTGAACGGGGTCTGTTTCTGCGCAGCCCGGCAAGGTTCCAGGAGACGGCGAAGCGGTTGGCGGCGCTTTATGGATTGAAGAGCGGCGGCGAAGGCCCGCGCTCGCGTGACGATGTCGTGCAGACCTGGATGGATGCGGAGGCCTTTTGCCTCAACACATTCTGGACCGCGTCGCAACTGGCGGCTGGCCAGACCATCGGCTCGGAATCGAGCTGCACCAAGGTTTTCTGGTCGGAGCTCGATATCGCAGCGCACGAGGCGGCATTGCGCTTGCTGGGGTCGCAAGCTTACCTGCTGGGCGACGGCGACCCGTCGAAGGAAGGTCAGTCCTGGCTAGACGGATTTCTCTTCTCTGTTGCCGGGCCGATCTATGCCGGGACCAATGAAATTCAGCGTGACATCATTGCCGAGCGCGTTCTCGGCATGCCCCGCGCGCGATAAGGTTTTAAGGAAACACCCATGAAGAAACGTATTCCCGCCGTCGAGGGATGGTTGAACATCGATCCGGCGCATCCGCGTCTAATCGGCACCAAATGCTCAGATTGCGGCTCGATCTTCTTCCCGCGCGAAACTGTGCGTTGTCGTAACCCACGCTGCGGGTCGTCTCGTCTGGAGGCTACCGAATTGTCGTCGCGCGGTACGCTCTGGTCCTATACGGGGGCCGAATACAAGCCGCCGGAGCCCTATGTGCCACGGACCGATCCGTTCCAGCCCTTCGCCATCGCCGCAGTAGAACTTGCCGCCGAGAAGATGGTCATCTTAGGACAAGTCGACGGCGTCGGCGTCGAAGGGCTGAAGGTCGGCATGGAGATGGAACTGACTCTTGATACTTTGCTCGAGGATGACGAGACGGAAACCATCACCTGGAAGTGGAAGCCGGTCTCGGTCCGGGAGAACGCATAATGGTCGATCAAGTCGCAATTTTGGGCGTCGGGATGCACCCCTGGGGCAAGTGGGGCAAGAATTTTGTCGAGTATGGGGTCAAGGCAGCAGAAGACGCGTTGAAGGACGCAGGCGTCGCCTGGACCGACATCCAATATGTCGCCGGCGGTGACACGATCCGCAACGGCTATCCCGGCTACGTCGCAGGCGCCACCTTCGTCCAGGCTCTAGGTTGGAACGGCGCGCAGATATCCAGCAGCTATGGCGCCTGTGCGTCCGGCACTCAAGCGATCGAGTCTGCGCGCATGCGTATCCTGGCCGGGCTCTGTGACGTCGCTCTGGTAGTAGGATCCGACACCACGCCCAAGGGCTTTTTGGCGCCCAACAAGGGGACGCGCGGCGACGATCCGGACTGGCTGCGATTCCGGGTGCTTGGCGCAACCAACACAACATATTTCGGCCTCTATGCCCGCCGCCGCATGGATGTCTATGGCGCCACAAGCGAGGATTTCGCTCAGGTGAAGGTCAAAAATTCGCGCCACGGGCTCAGCAACCTCAATGCCCGCTACCGCAAGGAAGTGTCGGCGGACGAGGTGTTGTCGAGTGCGATGGTCGCCAACCCGCTGCGCTTGCTCGATATCTGCGCTACCAGCGATGGCGCGGCCGCCTTGGTCCTGTGCAGCATGGAGTTCGCCCGCCGCTTCACCACCAACCCTGTGACCATCGCCGGAATCGCGTCGGTCACGCCGGTCTATCCATCGACCACCATCGAGATGCCGAACTTCTCAACCGATTCAGCTGCCGCCGTACCGGCTCCGATCAGGGGGTTCCGCGATTCGATCGCCTATACTGCTTACGAGCAGGCAGGTATCGCCCCGGATGAGGTCAATGTCGCGGAGGTCTACGACCTGTCGACCGCGCTGGAGCTGGACTGGTACGAGAATATCGGCCTGTGCCAGCCGGGCGACGCGCAGAAGCTGCTGCGCGACGGCGATACGACCATCGGCGGCCGCGTGCCGGTCAATCCATCGGGGGGGCTGGCCTGTTTCGGCGAGGCGGTTCCGGCTCAGGCGATTGCCCAGGTTTGCGAGCTGACCTGGCAACTGCGCGGCCAGGCCGGCGCGCGGCAGGTCCAGGGCGCCAAGGTTGGCATCACCGCCAATCAAGGGCTGTTCGGCCACGGCTCCAGCGTCATCGTCAAACGTTAATCATAGAAAACGGGGAAGACAGACAATGGCATTCAGCGCCGAATCGACTGCAGACCAGGTTCTTCAGGGCAAAGATTTGACCGGCAAGGTCATCGTGGTAACCGGCAGTTCGGCCGGACTTGGTATGGAAACCGTGCGGGCGCTTGCCAAAGCCGGGGCCGAAGTGGTGATGGCGGCGCGCAACACCGGCAAGAATTCGGCCGTTGCCGATCTGATCCGCGACGAAGTGCCAGGTGCGAAGCTTTCGACTGTTGCCATCGACCTGGGTGACCTTGCGAGCGTGCGCAGAGCGGCCGCAGAGATCTTGGCGGCGCATCCCAAGATCGACGCCCTGATCAACAACGCGGGCTTCGTGGGCGGGCCGCGCACGATTACGCCTGAAGGGGCGGAACTTCACTTGGCCGCAAACCACATCGGGCCGTTCTTGCTGACCAATCTGTTGATTCCGGCACTAAAGGCCGCCGCGCCGTCGCGTGTCGTGGTCTTAAGCTCCAATGGTCACCGCATGGGTGGGTTCGATTTTGACGATCTCGATTTCGCCAAGCGCGATTATAATCACTGGACGGCCTACTCGCAGTCCAAATTGGCGAACGTCTATCATGCAGTTGGACTCGCCAAACGCCTGGAAGGTACCGGCATCACAGCGAATGCGGTGCATCCCGGCGTCATTCGCACCGAGGTGTTTCGCGATGTAACACCCCAGGAAGAACAGATGGTCACCGGCTGGTCAGAAGCCAACGGATCGCCGTTGAAATCCATTCCGCAGGGCGCTGCTACCCAGGTATGGGCGGTGACCGCACCTGAACTGGACGGCGTCACCGGTGTCTATCTGGAAGATTGCGCGTTAGGCGTTCACATCCCCTCGACCACCATCTCTGCGGTCGGCGTTATCCCCGAAGCCTATGACGTAGCCGCGGCCGATCGGCTGTGGGACATTTCGGAAAAGATTGTCGGGCAGAAGTTCGCGTTCTGATGCTTTAATCCGTTTGGCTGAACCTGTTCGACCGTACGGTTTGGCAAATTTGGATCGAATATTCGGCATAGAACTCGCTGCCCCGCGTTGCTGGGCGGCGCGGTGGCCGTGGTGTTCGGCCCAGGCGCGGTGGTTGTCCATCGAATCGAATTCGACAATGGTGACCCGCTCGCCGTCTTCTGCGGTGAAGACCTTGCGGCCGACGAAACCAGGCATCTCAGTCGCCTCGGCCCCCAATTCACCGGCCAGTTTGAAGTAGGCTTCGGAATTTTCCGGTCGCAGCCGGTGGCGGAAAACGGTGACGATCATTGGCAGGATTTCGACATTTGCCGGTCCGATTTGGGCGGGTTTAGTCGAGTGTAGCGCTGCAATCAGGAAGTGGGCAACGGGACCGTGGTGAGCGGCAGCGTTATCACGAAGCGCGCGCCGTGCGGCGAAGGCTCGGCGATCAGGTGCCCGTTCATCTGATCTACGAGCGACAGCACCATGCGCATGCCCAGGCCATTTTGGGTCTGCGGGTTGAAGCCTTTGGGCAGGCCGGGGCCGTCATCGGATATGGTCAGTTCCAGAACGTCTGCGGAGTTCGTAATGTCGACCTGGCAGTGCGACGAACCGGCCGCGTGTTTGAAGCTGTTTGTAACCAACTCGTTCACGATCAGGCCGAGTTTTGTGACCATGTCGGGCTGTAGGGCAAGCGCCTCAGGAGCGGTAACTTTCACATCCAACGTCCCGGCAGAGAAGCGCCCGTTCCCTGACCCGGTCAAATCTACACATAGGTCCTGAAGATAGTCACCGATCCTGATGGCGTTCATATCACCCGCCTTGTAAAGGCGGGTGTGGATGAGCCCTATTGATACCAGCCTATCGGCCGCCGTCCTCAATTCCTGCTTAGCCTCACTACCAACGGCGCGACGTTCCTGAAGTCGCAGCATGGCGTTGGCAAGCTGCAGACTATTGGATACGCGATGGTTGATCTCGCGCATCATCAAATCCTGCCTGGCGAGGAGATCGTCCTTTTCGATCGACACCTGATTCAGCGCCAATCCGACCGAACCAAAAGCCGCGAGCCGCAGAAGTGTGTCGCAGTCATCTTGTGTGAAATGGCGGTCGGCATCGTGGGTCATGATCCACAATGTGCCGACTGCGACGCCCTCCAATCCTACCAGTGGAGCCCAGAGCCCTTCCGATATCGCTGCATCTTCTAGCGCCAGATAGGGATAGTAGCGTTCAGGTTCCCTGACCAAAATTGGCTTTTGTTGATCGAGGACCACTCCGCAGGGGCTGAAGTGACGGGGGATAGTTTCGCCTGTGAATGGTGCGAATCTTCCCTTCAGTGCGTGCCATCTGAAAACCGGCTCTCCAGACGTTGCCTCACAAAGGCTGATCCCACCGGACTCGGCATCGCAGAGCGAGAGCGACAGTTCGACGAGCCTGTCCATGATCGCCTTGGGCGTCCGGACCAACTCCTGCGCCAGTTCGTGAAGGGCCGAAATTTCGGAATTGAGTCTGGAGCCTGACGATCGCCGGAGCGCCAGTTGGTCGGAAATTAAAATATCTTCTAGTGTGAAATTAAACTGTCGCGCGCTGTTAACGTTACAATCCTTCCAGATAAACTACATATAAAAGTGAGATTAAAAAATCCTTGTTTTCCGGGCAATACATAAATGCGCCCTGTATTTGTTACATATGGTCTATCTTGAGGGAATAAAAAGACGGTCAAGTTACTCATATCTCGGAACCTTCCGACGCCGGATGCTTTATAATTGTTATGTCCATGCAATCTGACGAATTTGAGAAGGCAACTGTCGTCGTCGTAGAAGACGAACCGATGGTGCGAATGGCAGCAGTCGGGGCTTTCGAGGATGCCGGTTTTGAAGTGCTCGAAGGCAAGAACGCCGATGCGGCCATGCTGATTCTAAAGTCGCAGGGTGCTCGGGTTCAGGCGCTGTTTACGGATGTCGAAATGCCAGGGGCAATGAACGGTTTGATGCTGGCCCGCCAGATACACCAGGATTGGCCGTCGATCTGTGTCATGGTGGCTTCCGGCCATGTCAGTATAGATGCCGGCGAGATGCCGGAGAATAGCCGATTTTTTAAAAAGCCTTATGTCCTGACCGATGTTATCGCCCATATCCGCGCGAGCATGCCAAAGGCGTAGGTTTGTCGCTTCTTAATGCGCAGGGTTGGATTGCGGGATCAACTTCTGCAGTCTTTGGGTATCTGTTCCGGCGTCATGAGCGAATCGTTTATCGTCCAACGATCCGCCGATAGTCGAATTTCCCCGCTCATTGCATGCATGCGGTCAACAGCGTCAAGGCCAAGACGAAACTGGCGATGCAGCAACTAATATATCGACGTTTCATGCGGCGATAGGTTCGGATGACTGCGTGAGTGTCGCTTATGCTGTTGTCCCAGCCAGTTCGCCTAACTTGACCACCTTGGCCGGCATTTCCTTCGGGAACACCTTGGCGCCGACATAGCGGCCGAGCATGCCGCCTTCGCCATGGCCCAGCGTGTTCAGCCAGTTCGGAAATTTCGGGCCGGGGTCATGAGCGGCTATGACGATCTTGACCGATCCATCGGGCTCGTAATGGGCGGTAAATTTGTTAACGCAGACCTTGAAATAGCGGTAATCCAGCGACTGCATCCAGTAGTTGGACAGTTGCAGGTTCCAAGTCTGGCAATCCGGTATGTCCTTGATATGCACATACAGGGCTTCGTCGTCAGCCAGTTTCCAATAGCTTTGATAGTAATGGATGTTCGGGTCACCGCCGGCTTTTTGACAGCGAGCCTGGTCGTCCGACGGCAGAAGATTGATATGCTTGCGGTAGAGTTCCTGCCAGGCGATCGTCATATTGCCGATATTGCCGACGAAGCTGGCAGCGGCTTTCAGACCGCGCTCCAGTCCTTCGGGCGTCAAATTGTTATTGGGCGCTGTCGGGTTGAGGCACTCAATCTTCATGTCGGCAATCTTTTCGGTGTGGCGGTCGCCGAAGGTTTGTCTAACGATAAGCGAGCGCGAGGTTCTGGCGAGCGGCAGCCAGTTTCCGGGCTTTTTCTCTGCGCTAACCAGAATTTCGAAGCTGCCGTCGGGATTGAAGGTCATCTGATTGGAGTCGATATTGCCTGTATCGACCATGACCGCGATGTCTGTCGAACTGCCCTTCGAGCCGATCGAGAACCAGTTGACCGTGCCGCGCGTGCCGGTGATGCGATAGTCGAAACGACCGTCGATGACGCAGTTCTGATAGTAGTTGTCGGGGTTGTCGTTCAGCAGCTTTTTGGTTTCGTCGGCTAGCCGGAAGAAATCGGGGTATTGAGGGTCGGCATAGTCCAGGGCCGACTCCAGGCCACCGCGGAGCAGTTGCGCAAGGCAGCGGAAACCCAACGCCCGGTCGAAAGCGTTGGCCGGAACTTCAGGTCGCAGCACGACCTTTCCTGCCTCTTTCAGGCTGTCACAGAATTCTTCCCAGACCTTGCCGGTCATGACTTTCTCGGCGGCGCTGCTATCGACCATTTTCGTTCCCCACTTTGCGTCTCGTAATCGGCGGACTTTACGTTGCATGAGTGTAGCGTTACCCAGACTGAAAGCAACGCGTGGAGTGAGCGATGGGAAGTCAAGAAACCAGGCCGGTGGTCGCCAGCCGCGATGCGTTGTTTCAACCCTTCACCGTCAAGTCGCTTAGCCTCAGGAACCGTATCGTGATGTCGCCAATGGGGCAGGCCCATGCGGTCAACGGAATTCCCGAACCCGGCTATCCCGCCTATTTCCGCCGCCGCGCCGAAGGTGAGGTTGGACTGATCGTCAGCGGCGCAACGGCGATTGCGCACCCTAGCGCACATATGGACCTGAACGAGCCGCATTTTCACGGCGACGAGCCGTTGGCCGGCTGGAAGCAAGCGGTGGACGAGGTTCATGCCGCCGGCGGTCGAATGATCCCGCAGCTTTGGCACTCGGGCCTGCATGGCTTGGCTTATGTCCCTCCGACCTGGGAAATGCATGGTCCGTCGGGCGTCTGGTTTCCCGGCCCGCAGGCGGACGGTTCGGCAGGGCCGAACGAAGTCCGCGGCAAGCCAATGAGCCAGGCCGATATCGATGCGGTGATCGCGGCCTTCGGTGAGGCGGCTGAAACGGCTCAACGCCTCGGCTTCGACGGCACCGAGATTCATGCGGCGCATGGCTTTTTGATCGACCAGTTCTTCTGGGAAAAGACCAACTTGCGCAGCGACGGCTATGGCGGAGACTTGCGCGACCGCACGCGCTTTGCCGTCGAGATTTTGCAGGAGGTGCGCCGCCGCGTCGGGCCGGACTTCCCGATCTTCATGCGGATATCGCAGTTCAAAATGATGGATTACACCGCCCGGCTTGCAGACACGCCGCAGCAACTGGCAGCATTTCTGGAGCCTTTAGCCGATGCCGGGGTGGATGTATTCGACTGTTCGCTGCGGCGGTTTCAGCAACCGGCCTTCGACGGCAGCCATCTTAACCTCGCGGGCTGGGCCAAAAAGCTTTCGGGCAAGGCCGCCATGTGCTGTGGCGGCATCGGGCTGGGTGCGGGTTCTGTCGATTTCGGCGATGCCGATGCCTATAAGGCGACCGCGACCGCTTCCCTCACCGACTTGGACAGTCTTTGCGAGATGCTCGATCGCGGCGACTTCGATCTGGCTTCGCTGGCACGCGCCATTTTGGGCGATGCGGCCTGGCCGGCCAAGGTCCGCGCTGGCCGCGAGCATGAACTGAAGCCCTTCACTGCCGATCTGATGCTGTCGCTTTCATAGGAACCGGCGATGAAATTGTGGGCCAAACTGCCGATAATCTTGTTATTTTTCGTTGGATCACCCTTGTCGTAGGTCGCCTTCGGGGCGGATCCGTCCCCTGATAAGACCCAGGATAAGCGCTGGAACGAGCCCGACCTTCTACCGTTCGTTTCCTCCTTGGGCGGGAGCGGGTCGCCGACCAAATTCGACAATCTCGCGAGTGTGAGGCAGTTCGAAATTCTGCAAACCTCCATGGAAAAGCTGAAGGAAATGGTGCTGCACGATGCAGCCAATGAGCAGGAAGCCGGTGAAGGTCTGCGCGGGCTCCTGAAGATTCTGTCGATGGAAATTACCGACACGATCAATTCCGATTACCGCAACCCGTTGTTCAAAAGGGTCGACACCAGGCACCGGGAAGTAGGCGCCTTCAACCCGGACGCCGAATACGATCAGACGCGGATCGACGGAACTTACGACTACGCGATCACAGGAAACCTGGGAACGGTCCGCTATGTCAGCATGACAGTCAACGGGACAGGCGAAGATGGAAAGAACAAGATCGTCGGCTATATGGACAATCAGGACATCCGCAAGTTGGCTGATGCCAACGGCAATTTTACAATCTGGCTGACCAAGGAAAAGCCGACCGAGCTGGGCGGCTGGATACCGATTACAAAAGACGCGTCGGGCATGGTAGCGCGCCAATATATCGCCGACCGACATAAGGAAAGGATGGCGACATTCGCCGTTGCGGCGGTTGGCGCGAAATTACCGGATATCAACCAGATGTCCGACGATGAGATTGCTTTTCGAATCGGCAAGGTCGCCAGCGCCCTGCTGGTGAACGCGACTTGGCACCGGACGCTGATGCCCTATGCCATGGGGACGCCGAACAAGTTCTTCGAACGCAGCGGCGCCGCAATTGGTGGCAATGTCGCGAACACCGAAAACCTCTACGACATGGCGCATTACCAGATCGGCGATGACGAGGCGCTGGTCATCGATTTTATGCCACCCAAAACGAAATTCTGGAACCTGACCTCAGCCACCTTTTGGCATGAATCGCAGCACTATCTAACGGAGCCGGTGAGCCTCACGCTCGACGAAGTCACCAAACGGACGGACGGGTCTGTCCGCTTTATCCTGTCAGACAAGGACCCGGGCCTGCCCAACTGGATCAAGACCTTCCACCACAACCACGGCTTCCTCATCATGCGCTTGGTACGCGTTGACACCAACCCGGTGCTGACGATCACGAGGGTAAAAGTCGAGGACCTGCCGAAATATCGGTGACGCTTAAATGGTCTCAGACTCCTCCACGATGAATAGGCGGGTCTTGCTGCGGTCGAAACAATTTTCCTCGTCGGCGGCGACCAGCCTGCCGGCATCGCCGTCGTGGGCGGAGATCATACGTTCGTAGCCCGCGCGATCCTGGAACCAGAGTTCGGTGACGACGTCAAAATCCGGCTTCGATGCCGCCGAACCCAAGATCGCGCCGGTCATGTCGATGAAGTTCCGGCGATATTCGACGATCCAGGGGAACAGCGACCAGATCAGCATCGAATGCTGATTCTCGTAATAATCGACGAAATCCGCCTGGGGCATGCCGGGCTTGCGGGTAAGAAGCGCGATTACCTTGAACATGCCCTCGCCAGCCAAACGGCCGTAAGACGGGACCAGTTCGGAGTCGGCATGTTTCGCCCCGCGTTGATCGACGATGAAAAAACGGGTCATCGACTGATCGAGGAATTTCCGCTCGTCGGCCTCGATTATGTCCTGCACACCGGCCAGGAAATGAGTAGACAGCATCTCGTCATAGGCGGCGCGGTCGCGGTACCAGATTTCGGTGACCGAATCGAAATCCGGCGCAGTCGTGCCTGGGTATATGAACGCCCCCTCCAGCTGTATGAAATTCCGCCGGTATTGGACGATCTGCGGGAAGCATTTGCGGGCCAGCGGGGCGTGGCCGGTTTCATAATGTTTGACGAACTCAGCCCGCGATAGCCCCGGCTTGCTCTTGATCAGCGCGATGACCTTGAACATGAACTTCCCCCATATCGTTGATTATTTGCGTTCGGAATGGCCTGCAGCAGCATCGGCGAATTTGGGCATCTGACCGCCGCCATCCACCGCCAGGCTGGCGCCGGTCACGAAGCTGGACAGCGGTGAGGCCAGATACATGCAGGCGTTCGCCATGTCCTGCGGCACTGCCATGCGCTGCAGCGGGATGGTCGAGGCTACCTTCTTGATGCCTTCCTCGTCGCCGTAATGCAGATGGGCGAGTTCGGTGATGATCAGCCCGGCGATGATCGCATTGACCCTGACCTTGGGCGCCCAGGCCAGCGCATGGGCGGTCGTCAGATTGCACAGCCCGGCCTTGGCCGCGCCGTAGGCCGCGGTCAGCGGCTCGGGCCGCGGGACGGTCACGCTGGCGATATTGACAATGCTGCCGCCGGTTTCCTGTTTTTGCATCACATGGTTGGCGGCCTGCGACACGAACAGAGGCGCCAGCAGGTTCAGCTTGATGATCGATTCAGAAAAGCGCGGCGACACGGTCGACGGGTCGGCGGGCGGGGCGCCGCCGGCATTGTTGATTACCACGTCCAACCGGCCGAAGCGCTGCTCGATCTCCGCGATCATGGCGTCCACCTGCGTGGCGTCGCGCACGTCGGCGGCGATGAAATGCGCCTCCCCGCCTTTGCCCGAACTGGGCCTTTCGGGTGCGTTGCGACCGCAGATGACGACAGTCGCGCCGTGGTCGAGGAAGCTTTGGGTGATGCCGCGGCCGACGCCGCGTGCCCCGCCGGTGACGAGCACGACCTTGCCGGTGAAATCGAGAATATCCATGCTTAACGCTTTCGGGATCAGGAGTGGGTTGCGGTCCCGATCATAGCGGTTTCCCCGGCCTTGGCGAGGCGAGAAGGGCGCTTACCGCGCCATCGACCGGCAGACAGACGCCATTGATGAAGAAAGCCTCGTCTGTGGCCAGAAAGGCTGCGGCAACGGCGATATCTTCAGGCGTGCCCAGGCGGCCAGACGGAACCTGTGCCCCGAAGGCCTGTGCGCCGCCTTCCATCGTATCCAGCCAACTGTGCATCAACTCGGTTCCCATCGGTCCGGGCGATATGGAATTGGCGCGTATGCCCATGCCGCCATATTCTATTGCAATGACCCGCATCAGATTGATGACCCCGGCCTTGGCCGCGCCATAGGCGGCCAGATCGGCAACTCCGTTCTGGCCGGCGCCAGAGGCTGTGGTCAGGAACAGGCCGGACTTCTGCCGCATGAAGACTGGCAGGGCCGCATGAATGCCATAGAAGACCGCATCCATGTTGAGTGCCACCACTTGGCGATATTCCTCGACGCTCGTTAGGTGTGTCGCCTTCGGCATCGAGCCTCCGGCATTGGCATAGAGAACATCGAGCCGGCCGAACTCCTCGACCGTGCGATCGACCATCGACTGTACCTGGGCCGGGTCGGTGACATCGCATGGATGGGCAAAAGCCTTGCCGCCGGCAGAAGTGATTTCGCCGACCACGCGGATTACATTTTCAGATCGGATGTCGTTGACGACTACGGTTGCGCCTTCGCGCCCATAGCGCAACGCACATGCCCGGCCGATGCCGCGGCCCGAGCCGGTGATAATGGCGATCTTGCCGTCCAAGCGTTTTTTCATGGTTTCCCCGTTTGAGTGTGGGGCGGTGTGCCGCCCGCTTGGGTACAAAGTCGCGCGAAGTTCCCGCCGCCGCAACACCAAAAGGAGACGGATCTAAAACTTCGCTAGATCAAACCCTCGCACGCCTCCAGTATGTCGTTAATAACCCGACATTTCCGGCCAAAAAATGCTAAGGGCAAGCCGACAATGTTTCATCAGCTTCTGACACCCGTCGGTGGCAGCCTCACGCTCTCGTTCATCGTCGCCGCGCTGCCGATCACGGTCGTATTGTTGCTGCTGGGAATTTTACGCCGCCCGGGCTGGCAGTCGGCACTGGCAGGGCTAATTGTCGGGCTGGTGGTCGCGCTCGCCGTCTGGGATATGCCATTAGGACTGGCGTTGGATGCAGTTGCAAACGGAATGGTCTTCGCCCTGTGGCCGGTGATGTGGATCGTGCTCAACGCCCTGCTGCTTTACAATGTCGCGGTTCGCTCCGGCCGGTTCGATGCTTTTCGCGAATGGATCGTCGCCTATCTGCCAAACGACCGGCGAGTCGTGCTCTTGGTTGTCGGATTTTGCTTCGGGGCGCTGCTGGAAGGTATTGCGGGTTTCGGCGCGCCGGTTGCGATCACCAGTGCATTGCTGATCTTGGTCGGCTATCCGCCGCTTGAGGCCTTAGTGTTTGTTCTGATTTTCAATACAGCGCCAGTAGCCTTTGGGGCGCTGGGCGCCCCGGTCACGGTGTTGGGCGCGGTGACCGGGCTGCCCGCTGCGGTGCTGGGTGCGATGATCGGGCGGCAATTGCCGATCATGGCGCTGATACTACCCTTTTACGTCATGGCGCTTTATGGCGGCCGACGGTCGATCGCGGCGCTGTGGCCTATATTGTTCGTCGCGGGGGGCAGCTTCGCTCTTTCGCAATTCATTACCTCGAACTTCATCGATTATGCGCTGAGCGATGTTTTGGCTTCGTTGGGCTCACTTTTCGTAACATTGCTGTTCCTGCAGGTATGGAAGCCCACTTGCGACCCGGAGTTTGCCATAACTGGGCCGGCGATCCGGGGGCTCCAGGACAGCAAGGTGCCGGCATGGCAGGGCTGGGTGCCGTGGCTGCTGGTATCGGCGGTGGTTATTGTTTGGACAACGTTCAAAATCGCGACGATCGGCCAAAACGCCATCGCTTGGCCCGGCCTGCACAACGCGATCGCCATCACCCTCTATAACGACAAGCCCTATGCCGCGATCTGGAGCTTTCAGCCATTGGCAACCGGGACCGCGATCCTGGTTTCGACGATAGCGACGGCTGCGCTTTTCCGGGTGTCTCCCGCGGCATTTCTATCTTGCGTCTTGCAGACGATAAGCCAGGCGTGGCTCGCGGTGCTGACGGTAATGTTCATCGTTGGGCTGGCGTATCTGATGAATTATGCCGGGTTGGCCTATACGCTGGGCAAAGCAGTCGCTTCGACCGGCCGTGTATTCGTAATGCTGTCGCCATTCTTGGGTTGGATCGCGGTATTCCTGTCGGGCAGCGACACATCTGGCAATGCGCTGTTCGGCAATTTGCAGGTGGTTGCCGCTAAGCAGTTGAATCTCAGCCCGGTGCTGTTCGCTGCGACCAATTCTTCCGGCGGCGTGATGGGCAAGATGATCTCACCGCAGAATATCGCGACCGGTGTCTCAGTGACCGATCTTAAGGGTCGCGAAGGTCTCGTCTTCGCACGTACCTTTTGGCACAGCGTGATCCTGACCTTGATTCTCGGGCTGCTGGTCGCTTTGCAGCAATATGTGATCCCGAGCGTTATTCCGGGAAACTGAACCCTGGTCTTTTCGCAAGGCCAAAAAAGGCGCAAAATCCAAGCAAAATACGACCGGCATAGTTCCTATTGCGGGGCTCCACTTGTGATTCGAAAACCTGTCCTGTAGAGGATAGTTCGCTTTATGCGGGTCAATGAGGTTTCGAACGCATCTGGCGAATCTATAGGTGCAACGCGTAAAAAGCTTCCGGTGAAATTGCGCAATCGATTGCGAAGTTCCATCAATACGGCCTCACTGGCCGATTTGCCGGGCATGCATTTGCCGCCGGCGATCCGGTCAGCGGCTTTCCGGTCGTCCATGACACAAAAGATTAGCGGGAAGAGTGCATGAAAGCCGTCTTGTGCAAGGAATTCGGGCCGGTCGAAAATCTCGTTATCGAGAACGTCGCGCCACTTAAAGCCGGGCCCGGCCAGGTTGTCATCAGCGTCAAGGCCTGCGGCATCAATTTCCCCGACGGGCTGATCGTCCAGGGCAAATATCAGACCAAGCCGCCGCTGCCGTTTTCGCCGGGTCTGGAAGTCTCAGGCGTCATCCGCGAAGCGGGCGAGGGCGCGACAGGTGTCAAGGTCGGTCAGCGGGTCATCGCCTTCCCAGGAGTCGGCGGTTTGGCAGAAGAGTTGGTCGTCGATGCAGGCCTCACCTTCCCGATGCCGGATTCGATGGATTTCGCCAGTGCAGCCGGATTCATCATTACCTATGCCACGTCCCATCACGCGTTGAAGCAGCGCGGCAATCTGAAACCCGGCGAGACGCTGCTGGTTCTGGGCGCGGCCGGCGGCGTGGGACTGACGGCGGTCGAGATCGGCAAGGTGATGGGCGCGCGCGTCATCGCTGCCGCCTCAAGCGACGATAAGCTGGCGCTTTGCAAACAGTACGGCGCGGACGAGGTCATCAATTACGCAACAGAAAATCTGCGGGAGCGGATCAAGGCGCTAACCGGCGGTAAGGGCGTAGATGTCGTTTATGACCCGGTGGGCGGCGAACTCGCGGAGGCGGCGGTACGCAGCCTGGCTTGGATGGGCCGGTTTTTGGTTATCGGCTTTGCCGCGGGCGAAATTCCTAAAATTCCGCTGAATCTGCTGCTGCTGAAGAGTTCGTCGTTGGTGGGTGTATATTGGGGGGCGGCGTTGAAGGCCGACCCGAAGGCGGGCCGTGAGGGTGTCGCTGAACTGCTGTCCTGGTACGACCAGGGGAAGCTCAAGCCCTATATCTCGGCCACCTATCCGCTTGACCGCGCGGCAGAGGCGATTGAACAGGTGACCGGCCGCCAGACCAAGGGCAAGGTCGTCGTGGTGATGGAGTAATCATGGCCGAAGTTACAGTAACCAAGCATGGCCGCATCGCCGTCGCGACTGTCGACAACCCTCCGGTCAATGCGCTCAGTCACGCGGTCAGGTCGGGGCTGGCCGCCGCCGTTGCACAGGCTGACGCCGATCCTGAGGTGAAGGCGCTGATCGTGATCTGCGCCGGGCGCACCTTCATCGCCGGAGCCGACATCCGCGAATTTGGCGGGCCGATGCAGGGGCCGCATCTGCAAGATCTGGTGAACGATCTCGAAGCTTCGAGCAAGCCCTTCGTTGCCGCCATCCACGGCACTGCTCTGGGAGGCGGGCTTGAGGTTGCGCTTGCCTGCCATTTCCGCGTCGCAGTCCCGTCTGCGCGCCTGGGCTTGCCGGAAGTAAAGCTCGGCATCCTGCCCGGTGCCGGTGGCACGCAGCGTCTGCCGCGTCTGATCGGCGTCGAGGCGGCGCTCAGCATGATTACAGAAGGGAACGACATTGCGGCCGCCAAAGCAAAGGCGATCGGCCTGGTTGATGAAATCATCGACGGCGATCTGCTGGCGGGCGCGATCGCTTTCACCGAAAAATTGCTGGACGAAGGTCGTCCGATCCGCCGGACCGGTTCGCTGACCGCCAAGGTCGAAAACCCGGCTATCTTCGATGAGACCAAGGCGGCGCTTGCGAAGAAGCAGCGCGGCTTCAAGGCTCCGCTGGCCTGTGTGGATTCGGTCAGGTTCGCGGTCGACTATCCGTTGGAGGAAGGGGCCAAGAGAGAATACGCGCTTTGTCGCGAATTGATGCAGGGTTCGCAGTCCAAGGCGCAGCGCCATGCCTTCTTTGCCGAGCGTGAAGTCGCCAAGGTTCCCGGTCTGCCGGAAGACACCAAGGTTCGCGACGTGAAGTCCGTCGGCGTGGTCGGACCTGGCGCGATGGGCACCGGCATCGTCATGTGCTTCATCAATGCTGGACTTCCTGTCACCCTGGTCGGGCTGGACCAGCCCACACTGGAAAAATCGCTGGGCACGATGCGCAAGATCTATGGCGGCAACGTCACCAAGGGAACGATGACTGAGGAGGCGCTGGAGGCCAGGGTCGGGCTGGTTAAGACCACGACCGACTATACCGACCTTAAGGACGTCGATCTGGTGATTGAGGCCGTGTTCGAGGATATGGCGACCAAGAAGGAAGTCTTCGCCAAACTGGGTAAAGTCACCAAGGCCGGTGCCATTCTGGCGACCAACACATCCTATCTGGATATCGATCAGCTGGCGGAAGTGAGCGGCCGCCCGGCCGATGTCGTCGGCATGCATTTCTTCAACCCGGCGAATGTGATGCGGCTATTGGAAAATGTGCGCGGCGCCAAGACTTCACCGGACGTTCTGGCGACTGTGATGAAGATCGGTAAGACGATCAAGAAGGTCTCGGTCTTGTCCGGCGTCTGTGACGGCTTCATCGGCAACCGCATGCTGGCCAAACGGTCTCGCGAAGGCATGTTCATGCTGGAGGAGGGAGCAACACCCTGGCAGATCGACAAGGTACTGTATGATTTCGGTTTCGCAATGGGTCCCTATCAGGTGGCCGATCTGGCTGGCATCGACATCCAATACGCGGCGCGCAAGGCCCGCTGGGACAAGCTGTCCGAGCGCGAGCATCAGGCCAATATCGTCGATCAGCTATTTGCGCTGGGCCGATATGGCCAGAAGACCGGTGCGGGCTATTACACCTATGACGACAAGCGCAAGGCGACGCCCGACCCCTATGTCGAGGACCTGATCGTCAAACATTCGGCGGCCCGGGGCATTACCCGCCGCACGATCGGCGATCAGGAAATCCGCGAGCGCTTGATCTATGTCATGATCAATGAGGGCGCGAAGATATTGGATGAGGGCATCGCCGCTCGGCCGCACGATATCGACATCGTCTGGCTGACCGGCTTTGGCTTTCCGGTCTATCTGGGCGGTCCGATGTTCTATGCCGACACGATCGGGCTCAAGACCGTCTATGACGCATTGCTGAAATACAAGGATTTGGTCGGGGCCGAATTCTTCACCCCTGCGCCGCTGCTGGAGCGGCTGGCGCTGGCGGGCAAGGGCTTCTACAGCAAATGAAAACCACCACGAAACTGGGTCAATCATGAATAAGCAAATGACCGCGGGCGATGTCGTCGCCCAGCTGAAAAGCGGAATGACGATCGGCATCGGCGGCTGGGGCCCGCGGCGCAAGCCCATGGCTTTGGTCCGCGAGATCATTCGTTCCGACCTCAAGGATCTGACGATCGTCGCCTATGGCGGACCCGAGATCGGCATGCTGTGGGCGGCCGGCAAGATGAAGAAGGTCATTTATGGCTTCGTCTCATTGGATGCGATCCCGCAGGAGCCCTATTACCGCAAGGCGCGCCAGGCCGGCGCGATCGACGTTGTCGAACTGGACGAGGGTATGCTGACCTGGGGCCTGCGCGCGGCCGGCATGCGCCTGCCGTTCCTGCCGACCCGCGTCGGGCTCGGCACCGACGTCATGACCTACAATCCCGACTTCAAGACCATCACCTCACCCTATGCCGACGGGGAAGTTCTGCTGGCGATGCCGGCCTTGAACCTGGACGTCGCGCTGATCCACGTGAACCGCTCCGACAAGCTCGGCAACACGCAGATCGACGGACCCGACCCCTATTTCGACGACCAATTCGCCCGCGCCGCGGAGAAATGCTATGTCAGCACCGAGGAACTGGTCGACCGGATGGACCTGGCCCATCCCGACACCGCCAAGCAGAATCTCTTCGAACGCTATCTTGTGACCGGCGTCGTCCACGCTCCCTTCGGTGCGCATCCGACGTCCTTCCCACCGGATTATGGCTGGGACATGGACCATCTGAAGAAATATGCCGCCTCGGCCGCCGAAGAGGACGGCTGGGCGAAATATGTCGCCGAATATATTGCGGGCGGCGAAGACGCGTATCTCGAAAAGGCCGGCGGGGCCGAGCGCGTCAAAAACCTCAAGCTCCCCGTATTTTAAGGCAGGACGGCAGATCATGAGCCAATCGACTGATTTTTCTCTCGCCGAACTGATCGTCACCGCGGCGTCCGAGGCATGGCGTAACAATGGCGAAGTCCTGGCGTCGGGCGCCGGCGGCCCGCTGACGCGTTTGGGCGCCAGCCTGGCCAAGATGACCCATTCGCCGGAACTGCTGATGACGGATAGCGAAGCCTATCTGGTCGAAGAGCCGATTCCGCTGGGGCCGCGCGGCGACTACAAGCCGAAATTCTCCGGCGCCCTGCCGTTCTCGCGCGTCTTCGACTGCGTTTGGCGCGGCAAGCGCCATGCGATGACCGGTCCGGTCCAGATCGACCGCTGGGGGCAGACCAACCTGTCCTGCATCGGCGATTTCCGCCACCCGAAGATTCAACAGCTCGGCGTGCGCGGCCTTCCCGGCAACACGATCAACCATATGAACTCGATGTGGGTCGCCAATCACAGCACCCGTGTCTTCGTCGAAGGCGAGGTCGATATGGTGGGCGGCGTCGGCTACAACAAAAAGCGTTGGCCGGCGCATGTGAAGCAGGATTACGTCGATCTGCGGCTCATCGTCACCAACCTGAGCGTTCTGGATTTCGAGGGCCCGGATCATGCGATCCAGGTACGCTCGCTGCATCCCGGCGTGACCTTCGAAGAAGTTCAGGCGGCGACCGGCTTCCCGCTGCTGAAGTCTGCGTCGATAAAGGAAACGGCGCATCCGACCGAGGAGCAGCTGGGCATCATCCGCCGGCTGGACCCGCACAATATTCGTGCCGCGATGCTCAAAGATAACCCGCCCGGCATCCGCGCAGCCTAATAGGACGACCAGTATGTCACTACCTTTCCATACTCATCTTCACGGGAAGATCGCCGAACTGGTGATCGAGCATCCGCCGGTCAACGCGCTGGACAGCGCCGGCTGGACGGCGCTCGCCAAGGGCATCGAGGATCTGGGTAACGAGCCCGAATCCAGCGTCATCGTGATCCGCGCCGAAGGGCGGGGCTTCTGCGCCGGCGTTGACATCAAGGAGATGGCCGCCCATCCGGAGCGGATCGTTGAGCTAAACGCAGGCAATTACGCCACGTTCAAGGCGGTTCACCGCAACCCCAAGCCGGTGATTGTCGCTGTGCACGGCTTCGTACTAGGTGGTGGGATCGGAATCAGCGGCGCGGCAGATATTCTGATCGCGTCTGAGGATGCTAAATTCGGCTTGCCGGAAATCGACCGCGGCGCCATGGGGGGCGGTGCGCATATGCGGCGGCTGTTCCCGGTACAGAAGCTGCGCTACCTCGCCTTTACCGGCGAAATGATCAGCGCCGCCGAGACTTTCAAATATGGTGGGATCGAACGGGTCGTCCCGCGCGAACAGCTGCGCGACACGGCAATGGAGATCGCGGGCAAAATCGCCACGAAATCCCCATATCTGCTGAAGATCACCAAGGAATCGCTCACCGGAGTCGGCGACCGGGAGCTTGAAGATCAATATCGCTGGGAACAGGGCTTCACCTTGCAGGCCTATCTCAGCCCCGACTCCATAGAAGCGCGCAAGGCCTTTGCCGAAAAGCGCGACGCCAAGTTTTAAAGGACCTAGATCATGAGAGAAGCCGTCATCGTTTCCACTGCGCGCACCGCACTGGGCAAATCTTTCCGCGGCGCGTTCAACGACACTGAGGCCCCGGTTCTGGGAGGCCACGCTATTAAACATGCCATCGCACGCGCTGGAATCGACCCGGCCGATGTTGATGATTGCATCATGGGCGCGGTCGCTCAGCAGGGCACCCAGGCTTATAATATCGGCCGCCTCTGCGGTTATGTCGGCGGTCTGCCGAACTCGGTTCCCGGCATGTCGATCGACCGGGCCTGCAGCTCGGGCCTTATGGCGATCGCTACGGCAGCCAAGGGCATCCTGGCAGGGGATCTGGATATCGCTGTTGCCGGTGGCGTCGAATCCATCTCGCTGACGCAGACCAAGCACAAGAATAATTACCGTGCGCAGTCGACTGCGGTGATGGATCTTGTGCCGAGCGCCTATATCCCGATGATCGAAACCGCAGAAGTGGTGGCTGAGCGCTATCAGATCACGCGCGATCAGGAAGACGAATATTCATATCAGAGCCAAATGCGCACCGCGGCGGGGCAAGCAGCGGGCATTTTCGATAATGAAATCGTACCGCTTACGGTCGAGAAGCAGTTGTTCGACAAGGAAGGCAACCCGACAGAGAAGCAGACCGTTACAATCAACAAGGACGAATGCAATCGCGCCGACACCACTCTGGAGGGGCTGAAGTCCCTTAAGCCGGTGTTCAAGAACGGTCAGTGGGTCAAGGAAGGCTCGCATGTCACGGCGGGCAACGCTTCGCAGCTGTCCGACGGCGCATCGGCCTGCGTGCTGATGAGCTCGGATGATGCGCGCAATCGCGGCATCGCGCCGCTCGGCATTTTTCGCGGCGTGGCCGTTGCCGGTTGCGACCCGGATATTATGGGTATCGGTCCGGTCTTCGCGATTCCGAAGCTGCTGAAGCGCCATAACCTTGAGATCAGCGACATCGGCCTGTGGGAGATCAACGAAGCTTTCGCCTGCCAGGTGGTCTATTGCCGAGATTTTCTGGGCATCTCCAACGAGATTCTGAATGTAAATGGCGGCGGCATCTCAATCGGCCACCCGTTCGGCATGACAGGCTCGCGTATGACCGGCCATATCCTGCTGGAAGGTAAGCGCCGGGGCGTCAAATACGGCGTCGTGTCGATGTGCATCGCGGGCGGCATGGGTGCGGCGGGGTTGTTCGAGATCGTCTAAGCGCCGCAGTTGGTCGGGGCCGGCAATCTGGATCGGGATATTCGAGGACTACGATGGATTTCGATTATAATGAGAAGACCAAGGGATATCTTGCCCGGCTGAGCGCGTTCATGGATGAGCATGTTTATCCGAACGAGCATCTTTATCAGCAGCAACTCGACACAGCGCCTGACCGTTGGCATCATCCGCCGATCCTGGATCAACTGAAGGAAAAGGCGCGAGCGGCCGGGTTGTGGAACCTGTTCCTGCCGGATTCCCATCACGGTGCCGGCCTCAACAATCTCGAATATGCGCCGTTGTGCGAGATTATGGGCCGCATCCAATGGGCCGGCGAAATCTTCAACTGCTCGGCCCCCGACACCGGCAACATGGAAACTATCGAGCGCTATGGCACTGAAGCCCACAAGAAGGAATGGCTCGTGCCGTTGCTGGAAGGGAAAATCCGCTCGGCCTTCTGCATGACCGAACCGGCTGTCGCCTCCAGCGACGCCACCAATATTCAAAGCTCAATTGTCCAAGATGGCGACGATTATGTCATCAACGGCCGCAAATGGTGGTCTTCGGGCGCGGGGGATCCGCGCTGCAAGATCTTCATCTTTATGGGCAAGACCGATCCCAATGCGCCCAAGCATCAGCAGCAGTCGATGGTGCTGGTGCCGCGCGATACGCCCGGCATTACGGTGATGCGCCATCTGCCGGTCTTCGGTTACGACCATGCCCCGCACGGCCATATGGAAGTCGACTTCAAGGATGTTCGCGTGCCCGTCAGCAATATCCTGCTGGGTGAGGGGCGCGGATTCGAAATCGCGCAAGGCCGCCTGGGGCCAGGTCGCATTCACCACGCCATGCGTATGATCGGCCTGGCTGAGCGGGCGCTGGAATTTATGTGCAAGCGCACCAAGTCGCGCGTCGCCTTCGGCCGGCCGATATCGGAACAGACGGTCACGCTGGAGCGTATCGCCGAGTCCCGAATCAAGATCGATTCCGCGCGGCTGCTGGTGCTCAAGGCTGCCCATATGATGGATACGGTCGGCAACAAATATGCCCGCGCCGAAATCGCGATGATCAAGGTGTTGGCGCCGAACATGGCCTGCGAGGTCATCGATTGGGCGATTCAGGCCCATGGCGGCGGCGGCGTCTCGGACGATTTCCCGCTGGCCTATGCCTATGCCCACGCCCGCACTATTCGCCTGGCCGACGGTCCCGACGAGGTGCATCGCAACCAGATCGGCCGGCTGGAATTGAAGAAATACGACGCGCTGTCGAACTGAACTCGCGACCGTAAAATTCAGATGAGTGCAGCCTCCCCAGACGACCCCGCCTTCGATCTCGGCCGTCTGGAATCCTATCTGCGCGCCAACATCGCCCGGTTCGAAGGGGCGTTGGTGGTTGAGCGGCTGGCCGGCGGGCAGTCGAATCCGACTTTCGTCATCAAGCTGGATGGCGAGAAGCGCTATGTCATGCGCAAAAAGCCGGCCGGTATACTGCTGCCGTCGGCCCATGCCGTCGATCGCGAGTTCAAGGTTATCACTGCGCTTGCCGGCACCGACGTTCCTGTGCCTGGAACGCTGTGCCTGTGCGAGGACACGTCGATTATAGGCACGATGTTTTTTGTGATGGAATTTGCCGACGGCCGCACATTCTGGGACCCGACTTTGCCGGGCGTCGGCGGGACCGAGCGCGCTGCAATCTATGACGAAATGAACCGGGTCATCGCTGCGCTGCATCAGGTTGATTACCGGGCGGCAGGACTGGGCGATTTCGGCAAGCCGGGGAATTATTTTGCGCGTCAGATCGGACGCTGGATCAAGCAGTATCGCGCGTCGGAAACTCATGTGATCTCCTCGGTTGAAAATCTGATCAGCTGGTTGCCCGAGAACATCCCGCCCGGCGATGAAACCAGCTTGGTGCATGGCGATTTCCGCCTCGACAATATGATCTTTCACCCGCATGAGCCCAAGGTCATCGCTGTGCTGGATTGGGAACTGTCCACACTTGGCCATCCGCTTGCCGACTTTGCCTATAATCTGCTGGCCTGGAGGCTGCGTCCGGATGAATTTCGCGGTATGGCGGGTGTCGATATTGCCGCACTGGGCATCCCAAATGAACGCGATTACGTCGCCGCCTATTGCAAGCGAACCGGCCGGCAGTCCATAGAGCCTCGACACTGGGACTTTTACCTCGCCTACAACATGTTTCGCCTTGCCTGTATCAGGCAGGGCATCATGCGGCGGGTGATCGACGGCAATGCGGCCAATCCGAATGCTGCCGATGTCGGACGGCGGGCCGGTGATATGGCCGACACGGCGTGGCGGCTGGTCGAAGACATAATGAAGACGGAATAGGAAACGCGATGACCCATCTTCCACAAACTGCGATCCAGACGATGCTGGGTTGCCGCTATCCGATTATCCAAACAGCAATGGGCTGGGTGGCCACACCTGAGTTGGTGGCAGGAACCTGCAATGCTGGGGCCTTCGGCTTTCTTGCCGCCGGCGTGATGAAGGCCGACGAGGTCGGACCGGCGATAGACAAGGTCCGCTCAATGACGGACAAGCCGTTCGGCGTGAATTTTCATATGTTCCAGCCCGGTGCGGCACAGATCGTCGAGACGTTGATCGCTAAGAAGGTTGCCGCCGTCAGCTTTGGCCGCGGGCCGGACAAGAAAGCGATCGCGCGCTTCAAGGATGAAGGTATCCGCTGCATTCCGACCGTGGGTGCGGTGAAACATGCCAAGAAGATGGTTGAGCTTGGTGTCGATATGGTCGTGGTTCAGGGCGGCGAGGGGGGCGGTCATACCGGTTCGGTGTCATCGACCATCCTGCTGCCTCAGGTGCTGGACGCAGTGAAGGTGCCAGTTGTGGCGGCCGGTGGCTTTGGCGATGGGCGTGGCCTCGCGGCCGCGCTGGCCTATGGCGCTCAGGGCATCGCGATGGGCACGCGCTTCCTGATGACTAAGGAAAGCCCTGTACCGCCTCAGACCAAAGAACGCTATGTGAAGGCCACGGTCGACGATATTTTCGTGACCTCAAAGCTGGACGGCCTGCCTCAGCGTATGATCCGCAACGCCTTTACTGCAAAGCTTGAGAAGGCTGGCACTCTATCAATGTGGACCAACGCGCTGGCCAGCGCCTGGAAGATGAAGCAGCTGACCGGCGCCAGCATAGGCGACATGTTGAACGCTGCCAGGCAGATGGGCCATGGCAGCGACCTCAGCTTTGCTCAATCGTTGATGGGCGCGACCGCGCCGGTATTCATTCAGCGCGCGACGGTCGAGGGCAAACCGGACGAGGGCGTCATGGCCACTGGCCAGGTCGCAGGCCGTCTGACCGACCTTCCGAGTTGCGAGGAATTGATCCAGCGCATCGTCCGAGAGGCCGAGGCGTCGTTGGATGCTTTGATTAAACTGCTGGAAACGCCTGCGAACTAATTCGAATTGCCGTGTTTGGAGAGACGTGAATGAGTGGATTTTGTGACGGCCGCATCGTCATTGTGACCGGAGCGGGGAACGGGCTGGGCAAGTCTTATGCGCTCGCCTTTGCGCGCGAAGGCGCCAAGGTGGTGGTCAACGACTTGGGCGTCAGCTTGGCAGGTGAGGGCCGCGACACGGCGACCGCGCAGAAGGTGGTCGATGAAATCAAAGCCTTCGGCGGTCAGGCCGTTGCCAACGGTGATGACGTTGCCGATTGGGAGGGGGCGGGTCGGATAATCAAGACCGCGGTGGATACGTTTGGCGGGCTCGATGTTGTAGTCAACAATGCCGGCATCGTTCGTGACCGTATGTTCGTCAGCTGCACCGTCGAGGAATGGGACGCCGTGCTGCGCGTTCATCTGCGTGGCCATTTCTGCGTCGGCAGCCATGCTGTTGCCTATTGGCGGGCTGAGAATAAGGCCGGCCGGCCGGTGGATGCGCGCATAATCAACACAAGCTCGGGCGCCGGTCTTCAGGGCTCGATCGGGCAGAGCGCCTATGCCTCGGCCAAGGGCGGCATTGCCAGCCTGACGCTGGTGCAGTCGGCCGAACTCGCGCGCTACAACATCACTGCGAACGCGCTTGCCCCGGCAGCACGCACACGCATGACCGAAGGCGCATTCGCCGACAAGATGAAGAAGCCGGTCGATGGCTTCGACGTGCAGGACCCAGACAATATTGCACCCACCGTCGTGTGGCTGGGCAGCAAGGATTCTGCCGCCGTCACCGGCTGCGTCTTCGATATCGAAGGCGGACGCATTACAATCGAGGACGGTTGGAACGACGGGCCGAGCGTCGACAAGCATGCAAAATGGGACCCGCGCGAAGTGGGACCGGCGGTTGCCGACCTGCTTGCCAAGCGCAAGCCGCAGAAAAAGGTCTGGGGCACCTGAGCCCAACCCACCGCACTACAAAAGGATAAGATCATGGGAAAAATTCGCGTCGAGCCGTTGCCTTATCCGGAGCCGAAAGGCCTGTTGAAAGGTAAGACGGTACTGATTACCGCCGCAGCCGGTACCGGCATCGGCTTTTCGGCAGCCAAGCGCTGCGCGGAGGAAGGGGCCCGCCTGTTCGTCAGCGACGTGCATGAGCGCCGCCTTGGCGAAGCAGTGGCAAAGCTGAACGAAGTATCCGCCAAGCCGGTCGGATCGAAGCTGTGCGACGTGACCAAGGAAGACCAAGTACAGGCTTTGATAGCCGCGGCGATCGCTGAGATGGGCCATGTCGACGTGCTGATCAACAATGCCGGCCTGGGCGGTTCTGCGCCTGTCGTCGAGATGACTGACGATCAATGGTTCAAAGTGATCGATGTCACACTGACAAGCGTCTTCCGTATGACCCGGGCGATCCTGCCCCATATGTATGCCCGCAAGTCCGGTGCCATCGTGAACAATGCTTCGGTACTGGGCTGGAGAGCGCAGGAACTGCAGGCCCACTATGCAGCTGCCAAGGCCGGTGTGATGGCCTTTACCCGCTGCTCGGCCATCGAGGCGGCGGAACAGGGGGTCAGGATCAACGCCGTTGCGCCGTCGATCGCCATGCATGAGTTCCTGAACAAGGTCACCTCGTCTGAACTGTTGGCGGAACTGTCGGCGCGCGAAGCCTTCGGCCGTCCGGCCGAGACTTGGGAGATCGCCAATGTCATGGTCTTCCTGGCTTGTGACCTGTCAAGCTATATGACCGGCGAAATCCTGTCCGTATCCAGCCAGAGAGCCTGATCTTGCCGCATGTCTTCAATAGCCCGGCCGAACTAGCAGCCTCGGTCGGGCAGCAATTCGGTCCGACCGATTGGCTGCAGATCGATCAGGACCGGATCAATATGTTTGCCGACGCGACCGGCGACCACCAGTGGATTCATGTCGACACCGAGAAGGCTAAAACCGGCCCGTTTGGCGCGACAATCGCCCACGGCTTTTTGACATTGTCGCTGGTAAACTACTTTCTGCCCGACCTGATCGAGGTCCGCGGTATTTCGATGGGAATCAATTACGGTCTGAACAAGATTCGCTTTCCGGCGGTTGTGATCGCGGGCAAGCGGGTGCGCGGTCGGGGTGAACTGATCTCGGTCGAGGAAAAAGCTGGCGGCGCGATCGAATCCATCATGCGCGTCACCGTCGAAATCGAAGGCGGCGGCAAGCCTGCTTGCGTTGCAGAGGCGATCAGCCTCTGGTATCCGACCTAAGGGCCTGTTGATTAATAAGTGATT
>PLTD01000206.1:0-34862 GCA_003165335.1 Rhodospirillales bacterium
TATATATTATACGATGTTTGCATAGAAATGCAGGGACAGCAGTTCGAGCAGATTCGGCTGCCTAGCGAATGAAATATCCCCCCGCCTTCCAGTGGCCGTTTTCCAGAATCAACGTGATCGTCTCGGTCGCATCAGCCTTGTTGGCGAAGGATGATCGGAACGAGACGATGGCGTAGTCGCCGTCAGGCACGCCGGGTAAGGATTTCGTCAGCTTGATTGCGTCGAAGACCCGCCCTTGCATGGACCCGAGCTTTTCGCGGATCGACTGCACCATCCCTTCCCATTTGTCTTGGCTGACGCCTCCCTGGAAAAATGCGCTCGCGTCCTTCCAACTGTCCGCATAGGCCTTGCTGTCGATTTCAGCGACCCAGGACTTGCTCGCAGCCACGGCGTCGTCCGCCGACGGCAAGGCCGAGGCGAAAGCGGCAGGCGCGCAAGACAATAGAATCAGAGCGAGAACAAGCCGAACGCTTCTCATATGAACCTCCCGTAAATGTCAGGTGCCTGGACGAACAGGCTTGGCGAGGCCAGCGCCCAGCCTGACACCGCCATCGACCATCAAGATTTCACCGGTGATGTAATCTGCGCCTTCCAACAGCCAAACTACGGGCTCGGCAACATCTTCCGGCATGGCAACGCGCCCCAGAACCGCTGTCTCGGCAAACTGATCATGAACCTTGGCGAAGGCCGCCTCACCCACGCCATCGCGCAACCAACGGGAATCGATGACACCGGGAGACACGGCATTGACCCGAATTTCGGGTCCAAGGACACGCGCAAGTGTCAGGGTCATGGCATTTAAAGCGCCTTTCGAAGCGGTATAGGCCAGTGAACTGCCGCCGCCGATCGCGGTGGCGTTGGACGATACATTAACGATGGCGCCCTTCCCCTGCGCGCGCATCGCCGGAACCACGGCCCTGATCATCTGGAACGCGCCGATGACATTCACGTCGAGCAAGCGGTGAAAATCAGCCGCCTCAAGCAGGTCGAGGTCGGCGGGATTGGCAAATTTGGTGACACCGGCATTGTTGACCAGCCCATCGATCCTGCCCCAGCGTTCCAGCGCGGCATCGGCCATCCGCCGGCAGTCGGCGTCGTCGGCGACGTCGGCCCGGACCAACAAGGCCTCGGCGCCGGCAGCTTCACAGGCCGCAAGGGTCTCGCGTGCCTCACCTTCGCTGCGCGAATAATTCACCACGACATGTGCGCCCTTGGCGGCCAGCATAGTCGCGCAGGACGCGCCAACCCCGGTGGCGGAGCCCGTTACGATGCAGACAGAACCCGATAACTTCATTTTTGTTCGTCTCGCGGTCCCCAGGGCGCCGGTTGGCTTGAAGCGGTGATATCTTTGTTTGCCATCGCCGCCAAGCTCATGATTCCGCCCGCATTCATACTATCGACCATCATCGTCGGAATCAGGATCGTGGCGCCCCGCTCCTTCGTCGTTTCATAGATGATATTCATCGCCCGAAGCTGCAGCGCCGCCGGGTTCTGAGCATAGATGTTGGCTGCGTCGAGGAATTTCTGCGCGACTTCAAGTTCCGCCGCGCCCAGGATAACCCGGGCCTCTTTCTCCCGCTCCGCCTGGGCCTGGCGGCTCATCGCATCCTGCAGCGCAGCCGGAATGGCGACATCGCGGATTTCGACGGAGATCACGGAAACGCCCCAATCGGCGGTCTTGCGGCCGATCTCCTCTTTCAAAAGTTTATCGGCGTTCTTGCGGTCGGACAGCAGGGTTGTCAGCGGCGAGGAACCGATCATTTCGCGCAGCGATGTCTGCGCGACGCGGCCGATAGCCTGGCGGTAATCGGTGATCTCAAGCGCTGCGCGCTGCGGGTCGTGCACCTGCCAGAACAGGATGGCGTCGATATTGGTGGGCACCGTATCGCGGGTCAGAGCCTGTTCGGCATTGAACTCCGTGGTTTGAATGCGTTGGTCTATCCAAACAGTTACCGCATCGACGAAGGGCATTATGAAGAAGACGCCCGGCCCTTTGATTCCGTGCAGCCGGCCGAGCCGCAAGACCACCGCCTTTTCCCATTGGTTGGCCATTTGCATCGATACGGGCGTTACCAGGCCGGCGAGGCCCAGAATCAGCGCAACAGCATAAAACGGATACATCCCGCTGATTGTCGCCCAATAGAAGGAACCTGCCGCCAGAATGAAGAAAAGGACGCTGAGAATGCCGGCCGGTGAACTGCCACTACGTGGATTCATTTTCATTTCCCCTGTGCGATTTGGCGCAACGTGATTTCTATGATGCGATTACCGAGCGAAGCCGGGTCTATTCCGGCAGCGTTGGCCGTGGCGATCGATTGATAGGCTAGCCGTTCGAGTTTTTGATCCCGACTATCGAGATCGATTTTAGGCGGATGTTCAGCAACGAAGGTCCCGCGCGCCTTCACGAGGGTTATGGCGCGCGTTTTCTGAGCTGAGTCATAGGCATGCTTTACTGTATTGAGATCAACTCTTAGCGCAACGGCGACTTCGCGCATCGTCGGCAACCGTTCCCCAGGCTTGAGTGTCCCCAACCCGATCGCGGCCAATATCTGGTCGCGGATCTGTATATAGATCGGTACGCCGTTGTTCTCGATATGAAGCGTTTCGAGCATTGTCGTTTCTGTATGATTATACTCATACAGATGGGCACAGGCCGCTTCGCTGTCAATATGCTGTCGCACGGCGCCGGCAAAAGCGGCATACTGCTTTGATCGCACAATGAATTTCGAAATGGAGTATCGCGGATGGGAACGCTCGACGGCAAAATTGCGCTCGTGACCGGGGCCAGCCGCGGCATCGGGGCTGCGATCGCGGAGCGGTTCGGGGCAGAAGGCGCCACGGTGGTCGTCACCGCCCGCACGGTGAGCGGCAAGGGCAGCGACTATGGCGGTCAGGCGCTTGAGGGCTCGGTTGCCGATGTGGTCGAGACAATCGAGAAACGCGGCGGCAAGGCCTTCGGCTGGCGCTGTGACGTCGGTGACGCGACGTCCCGCGCGATGATGGCGGCGGAAGTTATCGAACGCCTGGGCGGCGTCGATATATTGGTCAACAACGCCACAACCGCAGCCGGCCCGGGCAAATACGATAGCCTGACCGACGATCAGTACGACCGCGTGTTCAACATCAATGTCCGCGGCCCACTCGAGCTGGTTCAGCGGTTCGCCCCGGGCATGGCAAAACGCGGCAGCGGCTGGATACTGAACCTGACGTCCAAGGCGGCGGAACATCCGGCAGGACCGCCCTTCTCGCCCCTCTATGCCAACGGCGGCATGATCCTCTATGGGGCCGCCAAAGCCGCGCTGAACCGGCTAACATCGGGATTGGCGGCAGAATTGTCGACGGCCAATGTCGCGGTCAACGCTCTGGCCCCCTTCTCGGTCGTCTGGACGCCGGGCGCGGCGGCGTCCGGGCTGGAGAAATACCGGTCACTGCCGGAATGGGTCGAGGAACCGGTCGAGGGTATGGCGGAGGCCGCACTGGCGCTTTGTACCGTTGACCCACAGCAATTTACGGGGCGCACAGTCGCCAGCACGCCCTACCTCCAGGAAACCGGCCGCCGCATCCGCACGCTGGACGGTCGGGATTTCCTGGAAAATTGGCGGCCGGTGATAGACTAAGCAGCATTCCGCCTATTTCTGGGTGGCCAGGTAGGCAATGATGTCGGCCCGCTGCTTGGCGTTCGCAGCTCCGCCGTGTCTCGTAAAGTTGGTGCTTCGGATGAGGATATCGCAGACTTTGTAGTTAGAAGGTGACAACAACAGGCGTCATCTGACGAATCCTGGGCTCCTGTGGAACTTTTTCGTGCTGCTTGTGGTTGGATTGGCGTCCCTATTTTGGAGAATGCTATTATGAAAACTTATTTTCCCAAGCTTGCCGTCGCCCTGGCTTTAGCCGCAGGTGCGGCTTCGTTCCCAGCCCTGGCCGCATCCGACCGCATGGAATTGCTGCGCGATGCCGATACGACAGTCACCAACCTGAAACATGACCCGTCCTTCGAGCAGGCGCGCAAAATGATCCAGAATGCGCGCGCCGTTTACATTGTGCCCAAACTGGTCAAGGGCGGCTTTATCTTCGGCGCCGAAGGCGGTGACGGGGTGCTCCTGGTCCGCAACGGCCATGGCTGGAGTGCGCCCAAATTCTACGGCATGGGCTCGGCATCCTTTGGTCTGCAGATCGGACTGGAACAGGCCCAGCTGGTGTTCATAATCAACAGCGAACGCGCCCTGAAGGGCTTCGAAGAGGGCAATTTCAAGATCGGCGGCCAGGGCGGCATCACCGTCGTCACCCTGTCGGGTGGCGTGGAAGGCGACACCACCCTGCACGGTGGCGACATTGTCGTATGGACCTCGGCCACGGGCGCCTATGGCGGTCTTACCTTCAACGGCTCGGTAATCAAGGCGGACACGGACGAAAACGCTGCTCCGCTGCCGGCCGCCGAAGCTGCCGAGCTGCGGCATAACCTGGCCTCTGTTTGGTAGAACATAAGCCGGAATCGTTCTTAGAATTACGGGTGACTCTCTGGTGACGCACCGGGGAGTCGCCTGTAGCGATGGACGTGAAACCCCAGGTGCGGAACCGCCGGCAGACGATCCTATCGCCCCCGCGGCGGAGCGCAAGCCGCCCGAAACCGATCTTTAGCAAAAGTCGAAGTGACATTTGCGAGCGTAGCAATCCAAAGTCTTATCGATCACTTTCGGGCCAACGGCTCTGGATTGCTTCGTCGCTTCGCTTCTACCAATAACGACTAAAACTATCCCCGCTTCGCCCGCTTGCCACCCGCGGGAAGCGGGATGATCTGGGCGCGTTTGTGGAAGAGGCGCCAGGTCAGGCTGTCTTCGAGGGCTTCGAATGAGGCTTCGATGATGTTGGGGGAGACGCCGACTGTGGTCCAGCGTTGGCCGTCGGCGTCGGCGCTTTCGATCATCACACGGGTTACGGCGCCGGTGCCGTCGCTGGGGGTCAGAATACGTACTTTGTAATCGACCAGCCTGATACCGGCGAGTTCGGGGTAGGAAGGCGCGAGCGCCTTGCGCAACGCTCCATCCAGCGCGTTGACCGGGCCGTTGCCCTCGGCAACTGACATGATCAGATCGTCGCCGACCGCGACCTTCACCGTGGCCTCCGACAGGGTCTCCAGCCGGTTCTGGGCATCGAACCGGCGTTCGTCCAGAATGCGGAAGGTCTGCAGGCGGAAATAGACCGGTACAGTCTCAAGCGCGCGGCGGGCCATCAGCTCAAAACTGGCTTCGGCGCCGTCATAGGCATAGCCCTGGTATTCAGCCTGCTTGACCTGCTCGACCAGGGCGGAAACCCGCTTGTCCTTAGGGTCGACCTCCAGCCCGATCTCGCGGAAACGGGACAGGACATTCGATTTGCCTGCCTGATCGGAGACGATCACGTGGCGGGCATTGCCGACCAGTTCAGGGTCGATATGTTCGTAGAGGCTGGGGTCCTTCTCGACAGCCGAGACATGCAGGCCGCCCTTATGGGCAAAGGCGCTTTCACCGACGTAGGCTGCGGTGCGCGCCGGAACGCGGTTCAGCCGGTCGTCCACCATGCGGCTGATATGTTTGAGCTGGCGCAGGCCGTCCCGAGTCACGCCGGTTGTGTAACCCAGTTTGAGCATCAGGGAGGGCAGCAGGGCGATTAGATTGGCATTGCCGCAACGTTCTCCCAAGCCATTGATGGTGCCGTGGATCATGCGCGCGCCGGCCGCAACTGCAGCCAGGGAATTGGCGACGGCGTTCTCGGTGTCGTTGTGCGTATGGATGCCGAGATGGCTGCCCGGGATCACACTGGTCACTTCGCCGACGATACGCCGCACATCGTCCGGCAATGTGCCGCCGTTGGTGTCGCAGAGCACGATCCAGCGGGCGCCGGCGTCATAGGCTGCCTTTACGCAGCGCGTTGCATAGGCCGGGTCATGGCGGTAACCGTCGAAAAAATGCTCGGCATCGAACAGGGCCTCGCGGCCGGTCTCGACGATGGCCCTGATCGTATCCGCTACGACAGTGACATTCTCGTCGAGGCTGATGCCGAGCGCGGTTTTAACCTGAACGGCGGATGCCTTGCCGACGATGCAGATCGCCTTGGTGTTGGCGTTGAAAAGGGCCGAGACCTGGGGATCGTTGGCGGTACTGCGGCCGATCCGCTTGGTCATGCCGAAGGCGGCGAAGCTGGCTCGGGTTAAAACCGGAGCGTCGGCGAAGAAAGCGTCGTCGGTGGGGTTGGCGCCGGGCCAACCGCCCTCGATATAGTCGATGCCGAGCTGATCGAGCGCGTGGGCGATAGCGTGCTTGTCGGGCACGGTGAAATCGACGCCCTGTGTCTGCGCACCATCGCGCAAGGTCGTATCGTAGAGATAAATCCGCTCGCCGCTCATAGCTCTATCCACTGCAAAATCCCGATGCCGTCTGCCGACGGCACGCCCCTTTTACCCTAATGCGCCGATATAGTGGATAATCGCAATCGAGATGCGGGGGATAAGATCATACAGATTTAGCATCGGTGTAAAAATCAGGTCGTTTTCGCGCTGGTAGGTCTGGCTGTCGTCGCTGACATAGGTCGCTTGTTCACCGAAATCGGTATCGATCGATGTTTCCGGCGTAGCTGGGAAAATCCGCCTCAATTGGGAAACAGCTGCCGGGATGTCCAGCTGGAGAACCCGCTGGAATATCCGCCGGTTGGCGATTTCGTGCCGGCTCGAGAATTCGGGAATGCGCGTCGCCAGCAAGTAGATTTCCTGAATGAGCGCGATCCGAATGGCGTGCAGCAGGATCAGCGCCCGCCTCGCCTCGGCCTTGATGCGCGTCCCTGGAGGATCGAAAGGCTCAAGCCCGGCACGAAGACGCACGAAATCGTCGTACAACCGCCGATAGACCTTTCGCTGGCCGTCATGGATGTTCCACTCCTCCAGCATTTCGGCGATCTTGCGGTAGGAGTCGCCGCGTCCGGCATCCTGGGTCAAAGCGGCGCGCGCCAGCCACAGGCCTGGATCCAATGTCGCGATATAGCCGTCCAAGGCCTCAGAATTGGAAAATGCGACGCCATAGGCGACCAGAGAGATCATCTGCCGCAACCGTGGCGACACCGCATGGGCCTGTTTGAACCAGGCAGGGTTCTGGGCAATCGCCTCGCCTACCCCGCCGATACTGTTGGCAAAGAGGCCCAGTTGCTGAAGCACGGCGTTGTGGGGTATCGCCCGAAACTCGCTGATCTGCGGGCGGGGCGCCGCTTCGATCGACTCGCCTTCCCGGCGGGTCGCACGGCTGCCGGTCGTGTAGAGCAGATTGACTCCATAAGTTCCGACCAGCAGACCATAATTCGGGTCGCTCATCAGGCCGGACTGAAATTCCTTAACCGTGGTCAGAAATTCGGTGACGTTGTCCCGGCTCTCATAAAACATATCGGCGTTTCGCGCGGGTTTATGGGCAACCGTCCATTCCAGGATTCTGGTCAAGGCGGCCAGTGCGGCGTCCTCGCTTTGAAAGAACAAATAGCCGTCGCCGCCTTGAAAACTGGTTTCCTGCTTGAAGGGAATGCCGCGCGCGGCGACGTCGGCCATCAAGGCCGGTGATGCGACATAATCCAGACGATTGGTAAAACCGTCAGGATGCCCGCCGCGGCCGATCGAATCGCCGTGGGTATCGAAGAACACGAGCTGGACGCCGGTCAGTTCACGCCGGTCGACCAGCCGGATGATCCGTTCCTTCAACCGCTCGATAGACCCCGAGGCCGGAGTTTGGCCGATATAGCGCCCGGCGTCCGAATAGCCGGTCTGGACGCAGAGTTTGCCGATTGTCTCGAGATAGGCCGCATAAGCAGGGTTATCGAGCAGCTGTTCGATCACCCTGCTGCCGCGTTCGAGGGCCTTTTCCGTTTCGAACAGGGGACAAATCTCGACACGGTCGGAAATGCCGAACAGCCGCGCGTAATAAAGCGCGGTCAGTACGGTGAAGGGCGATTCGCACTCGGCAATCAATAAGCGAATGCTGGTGCCGTTATCGATATACTTCAGGACCTGCGCCATGGTCATGAACAGGCGCTTGGAAGAAGTGCGCTCCGCGATCAGCGAGCCGAAATTGATCGTCACCGGCACCACGTTGGTGATCAGATCGGTGATCTTGGCCAAATAGCTCTGGCGATGCCGGGGATCGTCCGGGGAGGTTTCGAGATTGACGGCCTTGCGGATGGAGTTATGAAGCTGCGTCGCGTTGATGCGGGCGTGGATATGAGAGGTGCCAAGGCCGAAATTGGCCAATTCGGCGCGCAACACGACGATATCGCGTGTCAGATCCGGGTCGTCGGATGCCAGCCGCAAGGCCCGATCCAGCAAGCCTATCAGCGGCTCGGCGCTGTCCATCCGGCTGCCCTTGGCATCGTCCATCCGACGGGAAACGCGTTTGAAAGCCGAAGCAGTTGCTGGAGACGCCGCATCGAAGCCGGATAGCGCCTCGCTCTCGCTTTCCGCATTCCCGAGCGACCTGGCGACGCGCGATGCGGCCAGGTCCAGCGTCACCTTCAAATCCTCGCCCTTCGCCCGGGCGCCGAGTTCGGCAATGGATGCGGCGACATCGCGAAGCTCGGCTCCGCTGCTCTCCAGTCGCCTTTCGAAAGCATTCGACCAGCCGATGTCGGACCGGCCGTCGGTGTCGAACCCGACCCATGACGCTACAGTGATCAAAGACGGCGTGAGCTCGGTCCAATGTTCAGGATAGACCTCGCGGGCCACATCGAGAACGATGCCGTAAACCAGTCTCAGCGCGCGGTGGATATTACCGATGGCGAATAGCGCAAGCTCCTGCTCTCGCTTCAGATCCAAAACCTTGTCGGGTCCGTGAGGCTTGGCTGCCACTTCGGCCAATAGCGCTTCGCGCCCGCCGGGACCAATTGCCTTGCCGTCTTTTCGCCCGATGGCGAGCGCGCTCAGCGACTGCATTAGCTCGGAAGAGATTTCGAAAGTCGGATGCGCCGTGATCACGATGCCGAACAAGTCCCGTTCAGCCCAGGCCTTAAAATCTTCGAACGGCTTTGTCTCGCGCTCACCCGCCAGCGTCTGACGAGCGACGATCTCCCGGATGATCGCAGTGTTGCGTTCGGGATCGGTTTCGCCCGAATAGCGCGACAGCTTTTCAGCCCTGGTCTTGAAGCCGCCGACCGTCAGAAGCTGAACCAAACCGCCGATATCGCTATAGTCCAGGCTACCGTGTTCCAGGCGGTTCGATATTTCCAGAGCGAGACGCAACAGCGGGTTAGAGGTTGGGTGCTGGTCGGCTATGGCGCGGTAGTCATCAAACAGACGTTCGAAATCCTGGGCCAGTGCCTCAGCCGTTGTACCCGGCTCTTTCTGTTGGGTCGCATCGTACATCGAGGTCAAACCTCCCGCCCCATCTGTTTGGTGCACTGCAACATTACGGCATTGCAATGAAAGCGGAAAGCCGCTTTCTCGTTTATGAAAATGGCACGCAAAGGCGCTGGCATCATCGGCATCATTCGTTATGTTGGGGCGATGTTCGATGATCCAAGCTTTCGCGATGCCCGACCGATCGACCGCCTCCTCGCCGTTATGGCGAGATTGCGCAATGTAGACGGCGGCTGTCCGTGGGATTTGGCGCAGGATTTCGGCAGCATCGCCCCCTATACGATCGAAGAGGCCTATGAAGTGGCCGACGCGATCGAGCGAAAGGATTTGCCGGGTCTCAAAGACGAACTGGGCGATCTTCTGCTTCAGGTCGTCTTCCACGCCAGAATGGGCGAAGAAATCGGTGCATTCGATTTCGATGCGGTTGCCGATACGATCGTCGATAAGATGCTTCGCCGTCACCCGCATGTCTTTGGATCGGTCAACGCCGCGACTAAGGCAGCGGTCAACGACAATTGGGAGCGGATCAAGGCTGCGGAACGCGCCGAAAAGCACACGAGCGACGAACCGAGCAGCGTCCTCGACGGGGTCGCGCGGGCTCTCCCTGCCCTCGCCCGCGCCGAAAAGCTGCAACGGCGCGCTTCACGCGTCGGCTTCGACTGGGGAGCGCCTGAGCCGATCCTGGACAAGATCGCGGAAGAAATCGGAGAACTGGGTGCCGAGCTGGCATCCGCCGACAGGGCAAAAATCACGGACGAGCTTGGCGACGTGCTCTTTGCCGTTGTTAACCTTGCCCGCCATCTCGACATCGATGCCGAAGTCGCCTTGCGCGGCACGAATGCCAAATTCGAACGGCGTTTCAAATATATCGAAAAGATGCTGCTGAAGGACGGGAGAGCGCCGGAAGACTCCTCCCTGGGCGAAATGGACGCGCTTTGGCGCGAGGCCAAGACCACCGAAGGCTAAAGCTCTTCGCCGAATCCCATAGCGAGCGCTTTCCAGGCCCGGGTCTCAGAGCTACCCCCCCTGACATCAATCGCAGAAGCGCTTAGAACCGATCGGTCTGCGCAGCAAGGGAGCGATTTGTGGCAGAATATAAGACCGACGAAGCGGCCACCTACATGTCGTTCGATCGCACGGAATGGGCAGACCTGCGAGCCAATACGCCCCTCACCCTCTCGTCTCGCGACCTCGCGATCCTGCGCAGCGTGAACGAGGATGTGTCGCTGGATGAAGTGGTCGAGGCCTATTTGCCTCTCTCCCGCCTGCTCAACCTTCATGTCGCGGCCGCTCGAAATCTTTCGAGCGTCAAAGACGCATTCCTAGGACGACCGGCAGGGCGCCCGCCCTATATTATAGCCGTCGCCGGCAGCGTTGCTGTGGGCAAGAGCACATTCGCACGAATTCTTCGCACGCTGATTGCGCGCTGGCCGGACCGACCGAATGTCGAACTGATTACGACCGACGGCTTCCTGCACCCCAATGCGGTTCTGCAAGAGCGCGGCTTGATGACCCGCAAGGGTTTCCCCGAAAGCTACGACATGCGGCGAATGATCCGATTTCTTGCCGACATCAAAGGCGGCGAGGCAGAGGTCGCTGCGCCGATTTATTCCCACATGGCCTATGACATTCTCCCCGGCGAGCATCAGGTTATCAGACAACCGGACGTATTAATCTTCGAGGGGCTGAACGTGCTACAATCCGGCGCCTTCCCGGTTTTGGCGTCCGATTTTTTCGATTTCTCAGTCTATCTAGACGCCGCCGAAGCCGATATCGAAGCCTGGTTCCTCGAGCGTTTTCTATTGTTGCAGAAAACCGCATTCCGCGACGAGGCCGCGTTCTTCAATCGCTATAAAGATTTGACCGAAAGTGAAGCAATCGAATTCGCACGCAATGTCTGGCGCGGCATCAATTTGCCCAATTTGCGCGAGAATATCGCGCCGACACGCGAACGCGCCAGCCTGGTACTGACCAAACGCCCCGATCACACACTGGGCGAGGTCCGGCTGCGGCGAATGTAGCGCGTTAGTCTCTAAGCAGCTTGATCAGGCTGGACGTATCCCAGCGGTTACCTCCGCAGGCTTGCACGGCGGCATAGAACTGATCGACCAATGATGCCACCGGAACACGCGCGCCGTTCCGGCGGGCCTCATCCAGAACGATCGACAGGTCCTTGCGCATNNTGCCAGGATTGCGCCGCGCCTTTGGAGATGACGTCGAGTACCTTTGCGGGATCCAGCCCGGCATGCTCGGCAAAGGCGATCCCCTCGCTGAGGCTTTGTACCAGTCCTGCGATACAGATTTGGTTAACCATCTTGGTCAATTGTCCGGCGCCTGATGGCCCCATCAGCGTCACCGCACGCCCAAAATGGCGGATGACCGGTTCGGCTGTCGCAAAGGCGGCTTCGTCGCCGCCGACCATCACGGTCAGAACACCTTTCTCGGCCCCCACCTGGCCTCCCGACACAGGTGCGTCCAGAAAAGAGATACCGCGCTCGGCGGCGGCCGCATATAGCTCGCCTGCTACCTCAGCCGAAGCGGTTGTGTGATCGACAAAGATCGCGCCTGTGTCCATCCCAGCAAAAGCGCCGTCCACCCCAGTCGTCACTTGCCGCAGATCGTCGTCATTGCCGACACAGGCGAAGACGATGTCGGCACCCAAGGCGGCTTCGCGCGGCGTCGGCTTTGACGTCCCGCCGTGTTTGGCGACCCAATCGGCAGCGCGGGACTGCGTGCGGTTATAAACCGTAACCGAGTGACCGGCGGCTGCGAGGTGCCCCGCCATTGGAGCGCCCATCACACCCAGCCCAATGAATGAAAGATTGAGCGACTCGCTCATCAGTGCGGCCTGTAGGGGTAGTGCGTTTCGAAACGGGCCAGAGCGCTGGGGTCCAGACCGACTTTCACATGCGCCGTTGTATCGTCGTCGTGACGGAAAAGAACTTCACCGCTGCGATAAAGCCATGCCAAGGCACCGCCGTCAGTCAAGTCTATATCCAGTTGGATGATCGAACGGTTGCTGGAAAGCCGGCGATCGATGAAATCGAGCAATCTGCCGATGCCATCGCCCATGAGAGCCGATACCGGCAAAAGCGCGGGCTTGCGCCCCTCCTGCCAGGTCAGCCTCTCACGCTCCTCTTCCGGCAGTCGGTCAACCTTGTTCAGTATCTCGACGATACGATCGTCGTGCTCCAGGTCGAGCCCCATGTCGCTCAGAACGGCCAGCACATCATCGCGTTGAGCCTCGCTGTCGGGGTGGGCGACATCGCGAACATGCAGGATCAGATCGGCTTCTTCGACTTCTTCCAAGGTCGCGCGGAAAGCGGCGACCAGTTGGGTCGGCAATTCCGATATGAAGCCGACCGTATCGGAAAGAATTACCCTCCGCCCAGAAGGAAGAACTATCCCGCGCATCGTCGGGTCCAGAGTGGCGAAGAGCAAATCTTCGGCCCTTACCGCGGCACCCGAAAGACGATTGAACAGTGTGGATTTGCCTGCGTTGGTGTAGCCGACCAGCGCAACAACAGGATGGGGCACTTTCTTGCGCGCTGATCGATGCAACCCGCGAGTCCGGCGAACCTGCTCCAGCTCTCGCTTCAGCTTGATGATGCGGTCGCCGATCAGACGGCGATCCATTTCGATCTGGGATTCGCCCGGGCCGCCCAGGAAGCCGAAACCGCCACGCTGCCTTTCAAGGTGCGTCCAGGATCGGACAAGGCGAGATCGCTGATATTCCAACGCCGCCAACTCGACTTGGAGTGTGCCTTCCTTGGTCTGGGCGCGGGCACCGAAAATCTCCAGGATCAGGCCGGTTCGATCGATAACCTTGGCGTTCAAGGCACGTTCGAGATTGCGTTGCTGAACCGGCGTCAGAGCGTGATCAACTACGACCAGCGTGATCTCCAGCTCAGCAATCAAGCCTTTCAGGTCATCGACCTTGCCTGAACCGAGCAGTGTAGCCGGGCGCGGTTGGTTGACGGTGACGAGAAGTGCCTCGACGACTTCCAGATTGATAGCTGCCGCAAGGCCGCAGGCTTCCTCCAGGCGGGCCTGGGGGTCGCGCCTGCCTTCGTCAGCACGCAAAACCGGATGCAAGACGAGGGCGCGCCCGCTTGGCGCAACCCCGCCCCGAGTACCCTCAGATGAACTCAAACGTCATCCTCGTCCCGACCGCCTTCAAACAGCTGAACAGGTTGCGCCGGCATGATTGTCGAAATCGCGTGTTTGAACACGAGTTGAGAATGCGCATCGCGGCGCAACAAAACGGAATAGTTGTCGAACCAGGTGATAATGCCCTGCAGCTTCACACCGTTGATCAAAAACACAGTGACCGGAGATTTGTTCTTACGAACATTGTTCAGGAAAACTTCCTGCACATTTTGGTTTTTATCGCTCATTCACGCTCTCTTCGCGTTGGCTGTTGTTGGTGACGGTCTGGGAAATCCCGACCGTCATTCCTTGGTACTAGACGGATATAGTGTCCCAATGCCTGCGAACAAAGGCCGCCAGATCATCGCAGTTGTGACATCTTAGCGCTGGCTCCGCCCCAGTCAGCAGTGAGGGGTCGGTAGGACCGGGTCCGACCAGGACCGGATAACAACCACCTGCCACCGCGGTGCGCATGTCTATATCGGTGTCTCCGACAAGCCAAACATCGTGCGCTGGCGCAATACCCCAGCCTTTCAGCGCCAAATGAACCGGCGCGGGATGAGGCTTGTCGGCTTCGGCGTCCTGAGCACCGACGATGCTCACGAACCGATGCGACCAGCCGAGGAATTCGATTTCTTTGCGCAAAAGATCGCCTTTTTTATTCGATACAATCGCCAGCGTGACATCTCTTTCGGCCAAAGCATCCATAAGCGCCACTGCGCCAGGCATGATACTGAGGCCGGCCAGATGATTTGACTCGAAATGGGCATAAAATGTTCCGCGCGCCGTCTGCCAATCATCGCCGAACAGCTCTGGAAATATATCCTGTGCCGAATGACGGGCCTGGAACATCACCTGTTCCAAGTCCATCGCCGGCAAGCCCGCTTCGTCCAGCGCGGCGTTGAGCGCCGCCTGGATCGTTCGCCAATTCTGGACCAGCGTATTGTCCCAATCGAACAGGACTGCCCGCGGTCTGACAAATAACGGACTATCGCGGTCTGTCATTTCGGCCATGCGAATGGGCGATCCTGTCGCTTTTGTCCATAGTCGAAATAATGCTGCCGCAAGTTGCAGGTCAGTTCCCCGGGGTGGCCGTTCGCCACTGTCCGGCCGTCGATCTCGATAACAGGAAGGCAGAATGTCGTAGCCGAAGTAATGAAGGCTTCGCGCGCTTCAAAGGCCTCGGCGAGTGTGAATGGGCGGCGCTCGACCTTGACGCCCAATTCGCGGGCCAAATATTCAATGGAGTTACCCGTGATCCCGTGAAGGACCGAATGGTCTGCCTGTCGTGTGACCAGCACACCATTTTTCGTCAAAATCCAGGCATTGCTCGATGCGCCCTCGGTGACAAATCCGTCGGAATCGACCATCCAGGCTTCGAACGCGCCTGCTTCAGTCGCATTCTGCTTTGCCAATACCTGTGCCAGAAGTCCGATCGATTTAATATCCCTTCTTGCCCAGCGAATATCCGGCACGCTCGCAACCTTGATACCGGCATCGTCGGACAGTGACGGAGAAAAGCTCTGGCGACGCGTCGTCATCACGAGCGCGCTTCTGGTTTTTTTCGGAAATTTAAAATCGCGCGGAGCGACGCCCCGTGTGATCTGGAGATACAGATAGCCATTACGAATATTGTTGCGCCGAATAAGTTCGGCCATCAGCAATTTCAGGACGGCATCGGATACCGGCATCGCGATCCGCAATTCTTCCAGAGAATGCTTTAGCCGCGCCAGATGCCCAGCCTCATCGACGAAACTACCTGCGAGCAATGTCACAACTTCGTAAACACCGTCGGCAAACTGATAGCCGCGGTCTTCGATATGCACTGTTGCTTCGGCGTGCCGAACAAAGCGGCCGTTGACATAAGCCTGACGTCCCATCGGCAGCAGCCTTATTCGCTCGCGAGCCGTTCAGCGCCTCGATCATGCCCGGGGACGCCTAGGGATTTCAGCTTCCGATGGAGGGCTGAACGCTCCATGCCGACAAAAGCTGCTGTGCGGGAAATATTCCCACCGAAACGGTTGACCTGCGCCAACAGATATTCGCGTTCAAACATTTCACGTGCGTCGCGCAGTGCCAGGCTCATGATTTCGGCACCCCGATCCCATTTGACCATTTCGGGCGCAATCGAGCCTATCTCCGCCGGCAGCATCTCAGCCCGAATGGCCTCGCCATGATCACCTTGGTTCATGATCAGCAGCCAGTCGACGACGTTACGCAGTTGCCTGACATTTCCCGGCCAGTCGTAGGATTGCAGTGCGGCGATTGCGTCATCCCCGAACTCACGGGCATGGATGCCCCCTACCTCTGAAGCACGCTGCATGAATTGGCGGGCCAACATCGGCACATCTTCACGCCGTTCGGTGAGCGAAGGCACACGAATCGGCACGACGTTCAACCGATAAAACAAATCCTGTCGGAAACGGCCGGCGGCCATTTCCACATTCAGGTCTTTGGTGGAAGTGGCGATCACTCGTACGTCGACTTCGACCCGGGTCGAGCCGCCTACGCGCTCAAAAGTCTGCTCCTGAAGGGAGCGCACCATTTTGCCTTGCGTCTCGAGCGTCATATCGCCGACTTCGTCGAGCAACAACGTGCCGCCGTGGGCTTGCTCCATAACGCCGATCTTCCGACCGCCACCATCCAGTGCATATTCGGTGCCGAAGAGCTCGATCTCCAAACGCTCCGGTCTGATTGCGGCGCAGTTCAGAATGATGAAGGGCCCGATGGCCCGCCTTGAACGGGCATGGATCAGCCGAGCGACAGTTTCCTTGCCGCTACCCGGAGCACCGGTAATAAGTACCCGGCTACCGCTCGGCGCGACTTTTTCGATTTCATGGCGGATGCGCGAAATCGCCGGCGACACGCCGATCAACTCGGTCGATGTTCCGGCCCGCAGCCGCAATTCCTCATTCTCGCGCTTCAGCCTTGCAGCCTCGAGCGCCCGATCGAGGATCAGCAGCAGCCGGTCCGCCTTGAATGGCTTTTCGATGAAGTCGTAGGCGCCATTCTTGATGGCTGTGACTGCGGTTTCGATATTGCCGTGGCCGCTGATCATCACCACCGGAACGGCAGGATGATGCCGCCGGATCTCGTCCAGCAATTCCATTCCGTCCAAGCGGCTGCCTTCGAGCCAGATGTCGAGAATGACCAAACTCGGTTGACGTGTTTTCAGCGCCGCCAAAGCGGCATCGCTACTCCCGGCCTGCCGGGTCGTAAAACCTTCGTCGTTCAATATTCCACTGATGAGAAGCCGAATATCGGCTTCGTCATCAACAATCAGAATGTCACGCGCCATATCGGGATTGGATACTCTGTCGGGGCGGAACGGACTCCGCGGAACCGTCTTGCTCTAGCGGAATACAAAGGACAACGCGAGCGCCGCCCCCAGGATTATCGTGCATTTCGAGCGTGCCCGCATGATCTTCCATGATCTTCTTAACGATCGCCAGCCCCAATCCCGTTCCTTTTGCGCGAGTTGTCACATAAGGCTCGGTGAGCCTTTCACGTTCCGCGACCGGCAGGCCCCTCCCGTTGTCGGATACTGCGATCATGACCCTTCCGTCTAGGGAGGCAACTGAAACCTCGATAATCCCACGGGGCAAGGTTTCGCCTTCGTCGGCGATCCTGCCGCTGATCGCATCGACCGCATTTTGAAGCAAATTGGTAAGTGCCTGAGTAATTTGTCGTCCATCGCATTCGACGATCAAAGGTTCGACAGGTTTGACCACGTCAAAGCGAATATTCGTGTGAGCCTGACGCTGGAGAAAGACGGCCTGACCGACGAGATCGGAAATGGCCTCGCGACGCATGACCGCCTGGGGCATCCGGGCGAAGGCGGAAAACTCATCGACCATCCGCCCGATATCGCCGACTTGCCGGACGATCGTGTCGGTGCAGGTGATAAAGGTTTCGGGATCGCTTTTGATCTCTTTCAGATATTTGCGCTTCAACCGTTCTGCGGACAATTGGATCGGGGTCAGTGGATTTTTGATCTCATGGGCGATGCGGCGAGCGACATCCGCCCATGCCGCCTTGCGCTGAGCCTGCAGAAGCTCGGTCACATCGTCGAACGTGACGACATAGCCACGCACCTGCTTACCCTGCTCCTCAGCCCCGATCCGCACCAAAAGCGTGCGGTGGGCCAAGCCAGGGCGGCGCAGATCGAGCTGCGACTGAACGAGGCGAGTCTGGTTGGGCCCCAATTGCGCCAGGATCGGTAAAATCTCAGGAAGAATCTCCACAAGATTTCGCCCGGCAAGCAGGTCGGGTTCGATATCTAGAAATTCGCCTGCCGAACGGTTCGCGAGCGTAATGTTTCCGTCAAGATCGAGACCAATTACCCCAGCCGACACGCCAGCAAGGACGGTTTCCGTAAAGCGCCGGCGCGTATCGAGTTGTCGGTTGGCCTCGACAAGGTCGGATCGCTGACTGGCAAGCTGGCTGGTCATTCGATTGAATGTCCGGGACAGGACCGACAATTCGTCGGCATCCTGAGGTTCTATGACCCGTATACTGAGGTCGCCGGCGCGCACACGCTCCGCGGCCTCAATCAGCGCGCCCACGGGCAACACGAGTTGACCGGCGAAATGAAGCCCCATCCACACTGCTGCCAGCAACAAGAGCAACGAGACAACGATGAACATCAGCCAGACTTGAATCTGCAGGTTCGACCGCGAACCCTCCGCCTGAGCATATTTGGCTGCCGCGTCCTTTGCGGAACTTATATGGGCGAGCACTTTAGGGTCTATAGGGCGGGCGACATACAGGAACACGTCACCATAGAGTTTCACCAGAGCAGTCACCCGGTCTTGCTGATCCGATGTCATAATCTGAACGTCGCTCGGACTGCGGCGCGCGGACTCGATCGCGTCGAGCGGTGGTTGATCTAGCCCCAAGGCAAACGTTATGCCGGTGCTAATTTTGAAATTCTGCTGGCCGTCGAACACCATCGCATCCGACAAATCGCGCAATAGCGCCTGCTGCCTCAATACTGCAGCGAACTCTTGCGACCCGATCGGTGCCGGGACCGAGGTCAAGTCGCTGGCCATTGCAAGAATATCGCCGCGGATCGCTTGTTTATGTTCCTCCAGATAGGCGCTGGCGACAACAACCGATTCGTCTACCGCTGTCCTGGTCTGGTCGCTGAACCAGGATTCGACGCCCAGATAGAAAAAGCCGATCGAAAACAAAGTTACGAAAATTGCGGGAACAACCGCCACCAGGCTGAACCAAGTCACCAGGCGAACGTGAAGCCGTGCGCCCGCTATGCCCTGCCTTCGTTGGACCCAGAGGGCCACAATGCGGCGGGCAACGATGAGTACGATAATAAGAACGAGAACAAGATCGATATTGAGCAGGAGATAGAGCGTGTGGGCATCGCCAAAAGGCGCGCCAGCCGTCAAAGCTGCATAAGTCGCCGCGCCCGCCATGACCGATATGACGATTAGCGCCAGAGCAATCTTGTTGCCGAGGCCACTGCGTTTCGCCCACTGTGTCATAATCTGCCAGGGCGTCGCCGGGGGTGGCTTGATAACCTCGACGTTCATGCGCGCGTCACCCGGCGGAATTGGCCGAGCCAGCCGTGAATTGCCGAACTGCGATATGAGGTCTTGTTCACGCGCCTATTTTAAACTGCGCGCAGCTTGGATGTCCAACTCCCGTATTTTCTTGCGCAGAGTGTTGCGATTCAGGCCCAGTAGTTCAGCCGCACGCAGCTGATTACCCCGAGTTGCCGCCAAAGACAGCGCGATCAGCGGGCGTTCGACTTCCCGCACAATGCGGTCGTAAACGCCGCTTGCCGGCAATCCGTCCACATGAGCAGCAAAATATTCGCGCAAATGACGCTCGACAACCGCACCGAGCCCTTCGCCGCTAACCTCTTCAGTCTGCGCTGCAGGCTGTTTTGTTTCTGCAAGCTCGACATCGATCGCTCCCAGATCAATCATCTCCTCCGAATATAGAGCACATAGCCGACGGACGAGATTTTCAAGCTCTCTCACATTGCCGGGCCAACGGTGAGCCTGAAGCCTCTGCATCGCTGCACTGTCGATCGACTTGCCCGGCAGGCCGCTTGCGATCGCCTGATTCATGAAATGACGGACCAACGCTGGAATGTCTTGTGTTCGTTCCCGCAAGGGCGGAACTCGGATAGGCACGACATTCAGTCGGTAATAAAGATCTTCGCGGAACAGTCCCTGAGCAATCGAAGCTCGCAGATCACGGTGCGTCGCGGCGATGATCCGAACATCCGCACGTATCGGCGTCCTACCACCGACGGTTACATACTCGCCTTCCTGCAAAACGCGCAGCAGCCGGGTCTGAGCTTCCGAAGGCATATCGCCGATTTCATCCAGGAACAGGGTCCCTCCCTGAGCCTGTTCGAAACGTCCTGACAACCGGTTGACAGCGCCGGTAAATGCCCCGCGTTCATGGCCGAACAATTCGCTTTCGATCAACTCCTTGGGAATTGCCGCCATATTCACCGCGACGAACGGCCCCTCTCGACGTTTGCCGTATTCGTGCAGGGCACGCGCGATCAGCTCCTTGCCGGTACCCGATTCACCCAGGATGATTACCGTGAGATCGGTGCTCATCAGCCTAGCCATTGTCCGGTAGATTTCCTGCATCGCAGGCGAGCGACCGATTATATGCAAAGTTTCTTCGGGCTGTTCCAAATCGAGATCTTCGTGCTTCGGCCCGGGCTCGGCCAAAGCGCGTTCGACGATTTGGATCAGATCCTTGAGATCGAAGGGCTTGGGCAGATATTCGAACGCTCCGCGTTCGGTTGCCTTGATCGCAGTCATCAGCGTGTTCTGGGCGCTCATGACGATAACACGCAGATCGGGGCGCGCCTCGCGAATGCGCGGCACGAGATCCAGGCCGTTCTCGTCGGGCATGATCACGTCCGTAATCACCAAGTCGCCCTGCCCATCGGCAACCCAACGCCACAATGTGGCCGCGGTGCTGCTTGTCCGAACCTCGTAGCCTTGGCGGACGAGCGCTTGGGTAAGCACGGTTCGGATCGCACGGTCGTCGTCTGCTACGAGAATGACCGGCGCATTGGAGCGGGTTTCTGCGGGCGTCATTCGATTACTCTTTCAGCCATCGGTAGAAATACTCGGAATATGGTTCGCCTTGGTAGACTGTCCAATTCGATGAGACCACCGTGCTCGCCGACGATCTTGGCCACTAGCGCCAAACCAAGGCCCGTCCCGCTTTGCTTCCCGGAAACGAAAGCGTCAAAAATATGGGGCCGAATCGAGTCCGGAATGCCGTCACCGTTATCCTCTATGCTGACCACCAAGGGCAGATGAGCCCTGCCGCTTCCGTTGGGCAGAACCAGCCGGAGACCGCTTTGATAAGCAGTCGAAAGCACGATCCTGCCATGTCCGCGGGTGATAGCCTCGGCGGCATTTTTTACGAGATTGGTAAACAGACGTACGAGTTGTTCGCGATTGCCGTAGACCGACGGCAAAGAAGGGTCGTAATGCTCGACGAAGGTGACGTGCCTGGCATAGCCCGCTGACGCCACCTTGCGTACCTGATCGAGTACGGTGTGAATATTGACGGGCTCGCGCGCCAGAGGAAGATCGTCGGAAAATACCTCCATTCGGTCGATCAGCGCTTTGATTCGATCGGTCTCATCGCAGATAAGTCGGGTCAATTCACGGTCCGACGCCCCCGCCCCCTGCTCGAGCAACTGCGCCGCCCCTCGGATGCCAGCGAGCGGATTGCGCACTTCGTGACCGAGCATTGCGGCCATTGCCTGTGCCGAACGCACTGCGCCGCGTTGGTTCCATTGCTGGTCAAGTCGTTCTGCAATCGTGCGTTCCTGGAATGCGATAATCGCCAAATCCGGCGGGTCGCCCAAAGGGGTCGCCTGTATCAACACATCGCGCTGCCCGATACGCCGGCTGTCGAGAAGAAGGCCATGGTCAACGACTGGTGCGGCCGTGCGCAATACTTGCCGAATCAGGGCGAAGACGGGACTGTCAGTCGGAACCAATTCCGACAGCTCAGCGCCCAAGAGGGTCGCAGCGCTGGCGTAAAAAAACTCCTCGGCTTTCATGTTTACATAGCGTATGGCGAATGACGCATCGACTGCGAGAATCGCCTGAGGCAGAGCCTCCAGAATCCGCGCCGGATCAATTCCAGCCGCCCCCTGACGGGCGGTGGCGAGGAATGGAAGTGCTATGTTATTAGGCATCTGCTTAACCTGCACATAATATGAGCAAAGTGTCGCGTGAAATTTGCGGCAGTGCAATATCTGGAGCAACAGGCTTGACCATCGCCGCTCTTATCGTCGCCGCCGGTTCCGGTAGTCGCCATGGTGGAGACCTACCGAAGCAATATCAATTGCTTGGTGGATCACCGATGCTTCGTCACACGGTTAAAGCCTTCCAAGATCACCCTAATATCGGGCTCATAAAAGTGGTTATCGGAGCCGATCATGAGGAGCTTTACACGAAAGCGGTCGGCGACCTGTTGCAAGAATCACACATTATCGGCGGTGCGACAAGACAGGAATCGGTTCGCCGCGGACTGGAAGCTTTCGCAGATCAGCCACCGAAATTAATCCTCATTCATGATGCGGCGCGGCCACTCGTCGATTCAGGTGTAATCAGCAGGGTCATCGAGGCGCTCGACGCCAAACCGGCTGCCATAGCGGCAATGCCGATAGTCGATAGTTTGCGCCGCGAGACTGGCGGTGCAGTGGATCGTGAGGGTCTTTGGCAGGTGCAGACACCCCAGGGTTTCTGGTACGACGCGATCATTACTACTCATCGCGCGTCAACAGACGATCTGGCTACCGACGACGCAACGCTTGCCGAACGAGCCGGCATCCCCATCACTCTGGTCGAAGGCGCCATGAGCAACCTCAAAGTCACCCGGGCAGGCGATCTGACAACAGCTGAAATATTCCTTGCTGCGCGACTCGGCGACATCCGCACGGGATCGGGCTTCGATGTGCATGAGTTCGAACCCGGCGATCACGTAACAATTTGCGGGGTCCGTGTGCCGCATACCCATGCCTTGAAGGGACATTCGGACGCCGACGTCGGCTTGCACGCCTTGACCGACGCCATTCTGGGTTGCATCGGGCTAGGCGATATCGGCAGCCATTTCCCGCCCACCGATCCGCGGTGGCGGGGTGCCGACAGCGCCGTTTTCCTTCAACATGCGATTGAAGGCGTAAAGGAACGGGGCGGTTTGGTGGCCCACCTCGATGTTACGATCATCTGCGAGCGCCCAAAGGTGGGCCCGCATCGTGCGGCGATGGTTGCCCGCGTCGCCGAAATTGCCGGCCTAAGACCCGATCAGGTGAGCGTAAAAGCGACCACGACAGAAGGGTTGGGTTTCACAGGGCGGCGCGAGGGCATCGCAGCCCAAGGCATAGCAACAGTCAGGCTTCCCTTTGTCTGAGACGGAAAACTTAGCCAGGACGGTGCTGCGAGCGTTTGAAGCGGCCGGCAAAATGCTTGTGACCGCAGAATCCTGTACCGGTGGAATGATCGCGGCGGCACTGACGGATATTGCAGGATCATCAACTGTGGTCGAACGCGGTTTCGTCACCTACTCAAACGCTGCGAAGAGCGAACTACTGGGTATCGATTTCCCGATAATCGAAGCGAACGGCGCCGTAAGCGCGGAAGTCGCATCGGCGATGGCCGAAGGGGCGTTGGCCCATTCGCATGCCGATGTTGCCGTTTCGGTGACCGGTATCGCCGGACCTGGCGGCGGCACCGCGCAAAAGCCGGTCGGGTTGGTCTGGTTCGGCTTGTCTGCGGGCGGTACAACAACCACAGAGAACAGCATATTTTCAGGCGATCGCGCAGCGGTCCGCCGCCAATCTACCGATCAGGCCCTAACTCTTTTGCTCCAAGGGCTTACCCGCCTGAAGTAACCCGCTTGGTAGCTTGCCATAGAGTTGATTGGCGCGTGCCTCATAGGCGCCGACCATGCGATGCACCAGTTCGGAGAAAACACCGCCCATAACAAGGGATAGCGCGCGCGACTTGAATTCGAAATCGACCTGAAACTCGACCAAAGTCCTGCCTTCGGCAGTCGGCGTAAAGCGCCAGTCGCCATGGAGATATTTCAATGGGCCGTTGGTATAGTCGAACTGAACCGAATTGGGCGGATTCAATACGACCCGTGAACTGAAACGCTCACGCAGGATCTTCCAGCCAATAATAAGATCGGCATGCAAAGTATTGCCATCACGCTTTAAAATTCGTGCGCCAATACACCATGGCAGAAATTCAGGATAATGCTCCACTCCCGCTACCAGATCGTACATCTGCTGCACCGAGTAGGGCACGATCACCTTTTCTTTATACGCGGTCAAAGGCGGATCAAGCTGCAGCGTGCTGAGCGGCACGCGCCGCTCGTAATCGCACGAAATCATCGCCTGCGTGATAAGATGATCGGGTCAGGGGCGATGCGGAAACCATCAGAAATCCCTTTGCCCGTGCAGCGGCAGCGTAAGCAGCGAATTCATCGGGCGTAACAAAGCGATCGACTGCCGCATGCTTTACTGTCGGTTGCAGATATTGTCCGATGGTCAGGAAATCGACATCGGCGGCGCGCAGATCATCCATCACCTGCAGCACTTCCTCTCGGGTCTCGCCTAGGCCGACCATGATCCCCGACTTAGTAAACATAGTTGGGTCGGTCTCCTTTACGCGTGCCAGCAGCTGTAGCGACGTAAAATAGCGCGCACCTGGCCGAATCGAAGCGTAAAGACGCGGAACGGTTTCCAAATTGTGATTGTATACGTCCGGCTTATTTCCCAAAATTATTCCAAGAGCCTGAGCCTTATTCTTAAAATCTGGAGTTAGAATTTCGATAGTCGTTTTCGGCGAGGCAATTCGGATCGCGGCAATCGTTTGGACAAAATGGGTCGCCCCCCCATCGTCCAAGTCGTCACGGTCGACAGAAGTGATCACGACATGTTCCAGACCGAGCTTGGCCAGGGCCTCTGCTACCCGGCGCGGTTCGTCCGCGTCGAGATGAGACGGCTTACCCGTCGCCACGTTGCAAAAGGCGCAGGCGCGCGTGCAGACCTCTCCCATAATCATGAAAGTCGCATGCCGCTTCGACCAGCATTCGCCGATATTCGGACAAGCGGCCTCCTCGCATACCGTCGACAGATTCAACCCGCGCATGATTGCCCGGGTCGCGTGATATTCGGGTGAGGTCGGTGCCTTTACCCGAATCCAGTCAGGCTTGCGCAGCGGCAAATTATCCGGGCGATGGGCTTTCTCGGGATGTCGGATTTTGGGAATCGTATCAATGTCAGCCATGGTTTCAGAAATGGATTGCCCTTCCATAGGCGTCAAGCACGCTCTCATGCATCATTTCGGAAAGGGTGGGATGCGGGAAGATGGTCTCCATCAACTCGCTTTCCGTCGTCTCCAGCGTTTTGGCGATGGTGAAGCCCTGAATCAACTCGGTCACTTCCGCACCGATCATATGGGCGCCCAATAACTCTCCGGTTTCAGCGTCGAAAATTGTCTTGATGAAGCCTTCGGGCTCGCCCAGCGCGATTGCCTTGCCATTCCCGATATAGGGGAATCGCCCAACCTTCAGCTTTCGCCCACCCTCCTTCGCTTTTGCCTCTGTCAGTCCCACGGAGGCGACCTGTGGCGTGCAATAGGTGCAACCGGGGATATTCAGCACATTGAGCGGCTGGACATGTTCCAGTCCGGCGATCTTCTCGACGCAGATCACACCCTCATGGCTGGCCTTGTGCGCAAGCCAGGGTGCGCCGACCAAGTCACCTATCGCGTAGACTCCCGGCTCGCCGGTCTGGAGCCATTGGTCGACGAGCACGTGACACTTTTCGACTTTTACCTTGGTGCCTTCCAGGCCGACATCCTCGACATTTCCGGTGATGCCGATGGCGAGGATTACACGATCGACCGTGATCCTGGTCGCTTCACCCTGATGCTCAACCGTCGCCGTGACGCTGTCCTTGCTCTTGTCCAGCTTGGTGACCTTGGCCCCGGTCAGGATTTTGATCCCTTGCTTTTCGAAGGCCTTGCGGGCGAAAGCCGATATATCCTCATCCTCGACGGGTAGAACCCGGTCCAGCACCTCGACCACCGTAACATCGGCGCCCATCGTGCGGTAAAAGCTGGCGAATTCGATACCGATAGCGCCCGAACCGACGACAAGCAGTGATTTCGGGATCGCGTCCGGCATCATCGCCTCCTTATAGGTCCAGACCAGTTTGCCGTCCGGCTCCAAACCCGGCAGGAACCGCGCCCGTGCACCTGTCGCCAGGATGACGTGTTTGGCGACAACGCCGTCGAGCGGCTTGCCGTCTTTGGTGATCGTCAACTTACCCTTGCCCGCAAGTTTGGCTGCGCCGTCGATAACGGTGACCTTGTTCTTCTTCAATAGGAATTTAACGCCGTCGGAAAGCTGTTTGGCTACCTTGCGCGAGCGTTCAACGACTTTCGCGGCGTCATAGCCGATGTCTTTGGCAGATAAGCCGAATTCATCGAGATGGTGCAGGAGGCCATAGATTTCGGATGTCCGCAGCAGGGCCTTGGTCGGGATGCAGCCCCAATTGAGGCAGATACCGCCCAAATGCTCACGCTCGATTACTACGACCTTCATGCCGAGCTGAGACGCGCGGATGGCAGCGACATAGCCACCGGGACCCGCACCGACCACAGCCAAATCGAATGTTAGGTCCGCCATCGATCTCAACTCTCCGCGAATTTCATTAGCGAATCGCCGGTCAGACGCTGAACGGTCCATTCATCCATCGGCATCGCGCCTAATTCGCCATAGAATCGGATCGCCGGTTCGTTCCAATCCAGAACCCACCATTCCATGCGCCCGCAACCCTCAGCGACCGCCTTCTTGGCCAAATATTTGAAGATGGCCTGACCAAAGCCAATCCGGCGGAACTGAGGACGGATAAAAACATCTTCGACGTAAATGCCCGGTCGCCCGAGGAAGGTAGAGAAATTGTAAAAATAGACCGCAAATCCAGCTGGTTGAGCATCCTGCTCTACTATCAGGGCATATGCGCGGGGCGATGGGCTGAACAAAGCTCTGTCAAAATCATCTTCCGTCGCCACCGCTTGGTGGGCGAGCCTCTCATACTCCGCCAATTCGCGGACCAAAGTTGCAATCAGCGGAAGGTCGGTCTTTGTCGCGGGACGGATGCTCAAGGCAGACACTATACCGCGATCACAGCAACAAGCTGTAAGGATCTTCGATCAGAACCTTGAAAGCACCGAGATATTCGGCGCCCAAGGCGCCATCGACAGCGCGATGGTCTACCGACAAAGTGACCGTCATCAGTGTCGCGATCTTCAACTCGCCATTCTCGACCACCGCGCGCTGTTCGCCATTGCCGACCGCCAGAATACAGGATTGCGGCGGGTTGATGACCGCCGCGAATTCGCGGATGCCGAACATGCCGAGATTGGAGATCGAGAAAGTTCCGCCCTGATATTCCTGAGGTTTGAGTTTGCCCTCGCGAGCGCGAGCGGCGAAGTCTCGCATTTCGCTGGCAATCTGACGCAGGCTTTTGGTATCGGCCTGCTTGATGATCGGCGTGATGAGGCCGTTTGAGGTAGCCACCGCGACGGAGATATCGACGTCCTTATAGGCGAGTATCGCCTCTTCTGCCCAAGACACATTGGCATCCGGAACTTTGCGCAGAGCAAGCGCAGCGGCGCGGATAACGAAATCATTGACTGAGACCTTGCCACTGACCGTATCGGCGCTGGCATTATAGCGCTTGCGCAGTTCCAGCAACGCGTCGATGCGGCAATCGAGCGTCAAGTAGAAGTGCGGAACCGTCTGCTTGGCCTCGGTCAATCGCCTGGCGATGGTCTTGCGGAAACCGGAATTGGGTCGCAGCTCATAGGTCATGCCGAGCAGGTCGGCGAGCTGGCGTGCATCCTGCCCCTTGACGAGCGTTGCAGCTGACACCTGTGCGGCCGGTTTGGCTGGAGCACTGTCGATGTCGGCCTTTACGATCCGGCCGTGCGGACCACTGCCTTTGATCCCCGAAAGATCAATTCCGCCCTGTTTAGCCAAGCGACGAGCAAGAGGCGTCGCAATGATTCGGGTGCCTTTGGCTTCGGTTGCATAACCGTTGGTAGATAGCTTCTGTGCTTCGCTCTTCACCACGGCAAGCTGCGGCGCGGCTTGGGCGGCCTTCGCCACCACGGTTTCGGCTTTCGGCGCGGGCGCCTTCTTAGCGGGTTCGTCACCACCCACCATCGTTGCGATCACGGCATTTACCGCGACCCCTTCCGTGCCCTCCGGTACCTTGATTTCACCTAGCGTGCCCTCGTCGACCGCTTCGACCTCCATCATCGCCTTGTCGGTTTCGATTTCGGCGATCACATCGCCGGGCGCAATGGCGTCGCCAGGCTTTTTCAACCAGCGCGCAAGCTTGCCCTCGGTCATCGTCGGCGACAGGGCCGGCATCAGAATATCGCTCATCGGTAGCAAACCGATTTAGCGGCGCGGACGACGTCGTCGATCTGCGGCAGAGCGAGTTTTTCGAGGTTGGCTGCATAGGGCAGCGGCACGTCCTTGCCATGAACGCGAACAACCGGGGCATCGAGATCGTCGAAGGCCTGTTCCATCATCAGAGCGGCAAGTTCCGAACCAATGCCGGCGAAAGCCCATCCCTCCTCAACCGACACCAGCCGGTTGGTTTTGCGCACGCTGGCGACGATGGTTTCAGTATCGAGCGGCCGGATCGTCCGCAGATCGATTACTTCGGCCTCTATCCCTTCCTTAGCGAGAAGATCGGCAGCTTCCAGCGCGACGCCGACCATGCGCGAGAAACTGCAGATCGTAACTGACTTGCCTTCCCGCATGATCTTTGCCTTACCGATCGGCACGATAAAGTCAGGATCTGTCGGCACATCAAATCCATGACCGTAAAGCAGCTCGTTCTCGAGGAAGACGACTGGATTCGGGTCGCGTATAGCGGCCTTTAGCAGTCCCTTGGCATCGGCAGCCGAATAAGGCGCAACGACCTTGAGGCCCGGTATATGAGCATACCAACTGGTATAATCCTGCGAATGCTGGGCAGCGACACGCGAAGCAGCACCGTTGGGTCCGCGGAATACGATCTGACAAGACATCTGTCCGCCGGACATGTAACGCGTCTTGGCTGCTGAATTAATGATCTGGTCAATCGCCTGCATTGCGAAGTTCCAGGTCATAAATTCCACAATCGGCTTCAAACCGCCCATCGCCGCACCCACGCCCAGTCCGGCAAAGCCCTGTTCGGTAATCGGTGTGTCGATGACCCTGTCCGGCCCGAATTCTTCCAGAAGGCCCTGACTGACCTTATAGGCACCCTGATATTGCGCCACCTCTTCGCCGATCAGAAATACATCGGGGTCGCGCCGCATCTCTTCGGCCATGGCATCGCGCAATGCCTCACGAACGGTCTTTTTCTCGGTTGCGGCGTAAAACCGATCTTCGTCGGACGGCGGTGCGGCCTTAAGCGGTGCCGGCGTCACGTTGTCGACCGCAACAGCCGGTTGGGCCGCCGTTTGAGCGGAATGAGCCGTCTGTTGCGGTGGAGCAGGTTCAGTCTTGCCCGATTTCTTGGGCTTTTCCGTTTCGCCGTCGCCGTTCATTCGCGCAATCGGCGTGTTGACGGCAACACCTTCGGTTCCCTCTGAAACGAGTATCTTGTCGATAACGCCTTCATCGACAGCCTCGACCTCCATCATCGCCTTATCGGTCTCGATCTCGGCAATTACATCGCCAGGTTGAACGCTGTCACCTTCTTTCTTCAGCCAGCGCGCCAGTTTTCCCTCGGTCATGGTCGGCGATAAAGCCGGCATAAGAATGTCGATACTCATCAGGCATCCACCAGAATATCGGTCCAAAGCTCAGACGGATCGGGTTCTGGTGCGGATGTCGCGAAATCGGCCGCCTCGGCCACGCGCGCACGGATCTGGCGGTCGATTTCCTTCAATTCATCCTGTGTGGCCACTTTGGTCTCGACGATACGGGCGCCCAAATGGTCGATCGGGTCATGTTGCTTACGCATCTCGTCGACTTCTTCGCGGGTTCGATATTTAGCCGGGTCCGACATCGAGTGGCCGCGATAACGGTAGGTCATCATTTCCAAAATCATCGGGCCATGTCCGCCCCGAACATAGTCCAAAGCCTTGGAGCCCGCTTCGCGCACGGCCAATACATCCATGCCATCCACCGCCAGGCCGGGAATGCCGTAGCCTTCTCCGCGGTCGTGCAATTCGCCAGCGGAAGCTCGCTCCTGACTGGTGCCCATGCCGTATTTATTGTTTTCGATCACATAGAGTACCGGCAGCTTCCACAAAGCCGCCATATTCAGGCTTTCATAGACCTGCCCCTGATTGACGGCGCCATCGCCCAGGTAACAGATTGCGATCAGGCCATCTTTCTTATGCTTGTGAGCGAAGCCTAAACCCGTGGCGATCGGCACCTGGGCGCCAACGATACCGTGCCCGCCGAAGAAATTCTGCTCTTTGCTGAACATGTGCATCGAGCCGCCCTTGCCCTTTGAGTATCCAGCGGCGCGACCAGTCAATTCAGCCATGACACCTTCGGGTTCCATGCCGCAGGCCAACATATGCCCATGGCAGCGATAGGACGCGATGATGCTGTCGCCCTTGGTGCCAACAGACATCATGCCGGTGACGACAGCCTCCTGGCCGATATAAAGATGACAAAACCCCCCGATCAACCCCATGCCATAGAGTTGGCCGGCCCGTTCCTCGAAGCGGCGGATCAACATCATATCGCGGTAAAGTTTTAATAAAAGTTCGCGGTCGGGCTTTGCCATCTTTCGCGGTGCTTTAGCAGCGACGCTATCGACTGATTTCGCTTGGCGCTTGGCGGGCATTTAGGGTTCCGGGGCTGCGGATACTCAACAGCTAGGCCAGCCTAGAAACGATTGCAAGGCGTTGAAATTAATGTCCGGAAGCGGCCGAATTTGGCAAGTTTATGATCAGTTCGTCGCTCTGGGTATCATTTAATAACGCGCGTGTGCGTTCATCCAGCCGATCGACATCCAAACTGTCGGGACGCAACGAGGTGACCTTGAAGGCAAGAGCCTCGCGTTCGGCCTTCGTCGCGGCATAGAGCGCCTCGGCGTGGGTGGCCTGGGCCTGCAGACGCGTCAAAGCAATCAGGCCGCGTTCGCCCTCGACCGTGTAATAGGCAAAATATGCCACCACGGCCGCAGCGAACACCGGCCCGAGTATTTGAGTTATGCGTCGACGCGCGCGCGTTCCCATTGCCATGGGCGGAATGAATCACAAGTGATTCAATGCGTCAAACAGTTTTCTAAATTTTTATTTTAGATTCCAAGAATAACACGCACGAAAAAGTAAGAGATTCACTTTCCCAATGCAGATCGACCTGCATAACGCGCAGCGACCCCAAGACCTTCTTCGATCCTCAGCAGTTGATTGTACTTGGCCAGCCGATCCGAACGACTAAGCGAACCGGTCTTGATTTGCCCGCAATTGGTCGCCACAGCCAAATCTGCAATTGTTGAATCTTCCGTTTCACCAGAACGATGCGACATGACTGCGCGATATCCGGCTTTATGTGCAATCTCAACCGCATCCAGCGTTTCGCTGAGCGTTCCAATCTGATTGACCTTGACCAAAATTGCATTGGCGACACCTCGATTGATGCCGTCAGTCAGACGAATTGGATTGGTGACGAAGACATCATCCCCAACCAATTGAATTTTCTTACCAATCACCTCGGTTAGTGCCTTCCAGCCGTCCCAGTCGTCTTCTGCCATTCCATCCTCGATGGATATGATCGGGAAGCGCCCGGCAAGGTCCTCCCAGTAGCGCACCATCTCGTCAGATCCTAGACTTTTTCCTTCTCCTTCAAGGACATACTTTCCATTTTTGAAGAATTCAGTTGAAGCAGCATCGATGGCCAATGCCACTTCATCGCCGGGAGCGTAGCCAGCTTTTTCGATGGCCCGCATCACATAACCGATCGCGTCGCTGGTCGAAGCGAGATTCGGCGCAAACCCACCCTCGTCGCCGACCGATGTGTTGTGTCCGCCTTCCTGCAGCAGTTTCTTCAGCGCATGAAATATCTCCGCGCCGGCGCGGATGGCGTCTGCCTCGGTCTTTGCGCCGATAGGCATGATCATAAATTCCTGAATATCGATCGGATTGTCGGCGTGAGCACCGCCGTTGATAATATTCATCATCGGAACCGGTAGGAGTCGCGCATTGACACCGCCGACATAGCGATACAGCGGCAAGTCGGCTTCGATGGCAGATGCCTTCGCCACAGCCATGCTGATGCCGAGAATCGCATTGGCTCCGAGACGAGATTTGTTTGCCGTCCCGTCCAAATCGATCATCAACTGGTCGATCGCCACCTGATCCGTGCTTTCGGCGCCGGACAAGGCGTCCGATAGCTCGCCGTTGACCGCTTCGACGGCATTCAGGACACCTTTGCCGCCATAGCGAAACTTGTCGCCGTCGCGCAGTTCAACCGCTTCATGTGTACCGGTCGACGCGCCAGACGGGACAGCGGCTCGGCCGCTTGCACCGGTTTCCAGAGTGACCTCGACCTCGACAGTCGGGTTGCCGCGGCTGTCCAATATTTCGCGGCCATGAATATCGACGATGGCTGACATGGGGATGCTTCCTGACGATGGGGGCGCCGAATATCGGCAGATATGAGACTTCACATATCGGCTTGAACGCTTAAGCGAAACCCCCGAACGGTCTATGTGTATCGAGAAGTGTCGTCAGGCCTTATAGAAGGCAGGGAATCCTCGCGTGGATCGATATCACTGCGGGGAAACTGGCGCATTCGGTGCCGATGAGTAAGAGCGTCCTTTAACGGTTTGGATTCTTGTGAAGATCGTCGCAATCGCATCACTCGCCGCTATCTGTTCGCCCTTTTCCTCTTTGGCCCTCGGACAGACCGACACTCAGCCGGAACGCGAAGAGATCATCGTCATCGGGACGACCCCCCTGCCCGGTTCCGACATCGACCGCGACAAAATTCCGGGCACGACTCAACTGCTTTCAGCCGGCGATTTCGAAAAGAATCACGCGATCACGATCCTGGATACGCTATCGGAGCGCATTCCAGGACTGGAGCTTAACGATTCTCAGGGTAACGGCGCGTTCCAGGACCTGCATTACCGCGGTTTCGCCGCCTCTCCTCTGCAAGGCACACCACAAGGCATTGCGGTCTACCAGGACGGAATCCGGCTTAATGAGGCGTTCGGCGATACAGTGAATTGGGACTTGATCCCGGAAGTCGCAATCAACCGCTTGGCGATATCGAGCAGCAATCCCGCCTTCGGCCTGAATGCCATCGGGGGAGCGGTCAATATCGCCATGAAAAACGGCTTCACATATCAGGGGATTGAAGGCGAGTTGCAGGGTGGCAGCTATGGCGAGGCTAACGGCTCGATCGAATATGGAGTGAACTCGAACGATTTTAGCCTCTATTTGGCGGGAGAAGCGTTCCGTAACGACGGTTATCGCTTCTACTCGAAATCTGACATCGAGCGGCTTTACGCCGATGCCGGCTATTCAGGGGACCTCTCGGAATTTCACCTTATCGCCTCGGCCGCGCGGTCCAGTCTGGGAGTTGTCGGACCGACGCCACTCGACCTTATCAGGATCAATGAGCAAGCGGTGTATACCTCGCCGCAACAAACCCGGAATGAAATCGGGATGGCGGCTTTGAACGGAACGATTAATCTCTCCGATTCACTCGCGGTACAGACCAATGTCTATGGCCGCCATCTGGAGCAAAAGCATCTCGACGGCAATACAAGCGACTTCGAGGGATGCAGCGCGCAATCGTCGTTCGGCGGCGATATCTGCCTTCAAGGCGATGCTTTCGGAACTCCGGCAGGTGGCGCCACACGATCATTTCTAAACCAGTTCGTCATCCTTGGACGACAAGGAGAAACATTTACCTACATCCCCAACACGCCCTACGGCACACTGGACAGAACATCGACCGAAACGACGACGGTGGGCGGGGCGCTCCAGCTTACCTATGATGCACCGGTATTGGCACATGACAATAATTTCGCCATCGGCAGCAGTATCGACCACAGCGACATCGCCTTCAGTTCGAACAGCACCCTGGGATACATCTATCCAAATCTTGTGGTCGGGCTTAACGCGAATATGGATGGTTCGGCTGCGGTGATCCGCACATTAGGCAATCTGGGATATGCACCGGTCGCGCTTAGCGCCACGACGAACTATTACGGATTCTATGCCGCGGACAGTTTTGACATCTCGCCGCGCCTATCAGCGAGGGTCGGCGTCCGTGTCAACATCATCGACATCTCCACCACTGACGCCACAGGCTCAGCCCCGGAACTAAACGGCAATCACGGCTATACCCATGCCAACCCTCAAGCAGGGCTGACCTACAAGCTGAGCGCCAACGCAACGGCCTATGGCGGGTATTCCCAGGCAAACCGAGCACCTACACCCTTGGAGCTGGACTGTTCCGATCCAGTGAAACCGTGCCTACTGGAAAACTCTCTCGTGTCTGACCCGGCCTTGAAACAGGTAGTCGCAAACAGCTACGAGGCCGGACTGCGCGGAACGCATATGACCGATACTGGCGACAAAACCGCAGGACGGCTGGACTGGAATGCCAGCCTATATCGCACCGATAGCGACCACGACATCATTTCGCTGGCGAGTGCAATCCAGGGGCGCGGCTATTACACGAATGTTCCCGCAACGCGCCGCCAAGGCCTGGAACTGGCCACAAACTATAAATGGGGAGCCTGGGCCGCCTTCGCCAACTACAGCTTTGTCGACGCCACATATCGTTTCGCCGGATTGCTAGCTTCACCAACTAGCCCCTCGGCGGATGCCAACGGCAATATCGCTGTTCATCCGGGCGATCGGATTCCTGGCATTCCCCGCCATCAAGTCAAAGCCGGCCTTGATTACGCCTTGACACCTTCCTGGAACATCGGCGGCGATATCGAATATTTCGGCAGCCAATATCTAATCGGCGACGATTCCAACCAGAATGCGAAGCTAACGCCCTATTGGGTCGCGAATATTCGAAGTTCGTACCAGATCACCGAAGAAATTCAGCTTTTCGGTCACATAAACAATCTGTTCGACCGACATTATGCTTCTTATGGGGCATATTTTGACACGGGGGGTGCGGGGTTACCGGTCACCAGCGACTTGACCGATCCGAGAACGCTGACACTTGCTCAACCGATCTCAATCTCAGCCGGTGTGAAATTCAGATTTTAGGAATGCCCGGCGGCAGAGCCGCGTCATCAAATCTTCCGCGAGAAACCCCGGCCTTCAGG